>JBBDRH010000264.1:0-6220 GCA_040905645.1 Actinomycetota bacterium | reverse complement strand
CGGGCCCCCAAGGGACCACCGCAGCGCGACGGGATCTGGCGTGCGGGAGTGGTTGCCTGGTCAGTGCTGGGTGTGTTGCTTCTCGCCGGCGTGGTGGGCTGGGTTCTTTGGCTTCTGCGAGATATTTTCCCGCCCCTGGCGCTGGCTCTCATTCTGATCTTCCTTCTCAACCCCATGGTTACCAAACTTCAGCGGAGAGGGATCCGCCGCGGTCTGGGTACCGCTGGGATCTATCTGATCTTTATCGTCTGCGTGATAGTGGCGTTCTCGTTTCTTGTTCCGCCCTTGGGCCGGCAGGTCAATGACCTCGTAGATCGTCTGCCGGAGATCCGCGACGACACCATCCAGTCGACCGAGCGTTTGGCCCAACGATTCGGCGTTTCGCTGGAGGACCTGGGGCTGGGATCGCTTATGGCTGGTGAACCCCCGCCCGAACCCTCCCCCGGCCAGGAGGGGTCGGCCGCTCCTGGCCCGGTCGGCGAGGAGGGAACCTCTCCTCCCTCCTTGCTGGAGACCCTCAGCGGCAGGCTGTTCGCCGGTGCCGGGCGATTTGCCACGGGGGCCCTTCATGCGGTGGTTAACTTCATCCTGGCCCCGGTATTCGCCGCCTATCTTCTGATCGACCTGCCCAAGATCCAAAAGGCCTTCCATCACTACCTGCCCCCGCGCTACAAGGACGAGTGGCTTCCTCTATTCGAGCGGTCGGGCAAAGCGGTGGGGAGCTTCTTCCGGGGTCAGCTGCTGGTGGCGGCCATCGTCGGGGTCCTCTCCTGCCTGGCCTTCCTTCTGATCGACCTGCCGTTCTGGCTGCCGATCGGCCTGCTGGCCGGGTTTTTCAACATCATCCCGTTGGTGGGCCCGTTCGTAGGCGGCGCCCTGGCGGTGCTCGTGGGAGGCATGACTCAGGGACCCGGGCTTGCGGTCAAGGCCGCGCTCGCGATGCTGGTCGTCCAGCAGATCGACAACCACTTCATAAGTCCGAAGGTCATGGGCTGGGCGGTCCGCCTCCACCCGGTGGCGGTGATGGTGGCCTTGATCCTCGGGCTCTCGCTCGGTGGCCTTCTGGGAATGTTGCTGGCCGTTCCGGCGCTCGCCGTGATGAAGATCATCTTCGTCCATTACTACGAGACCCGCGTGCTCGGGCACTTGGACTACTACACGGAGCGCACCGGCGAAGGGCTGATTAAGGAAGCGGGTGAGAAGTCCGACCTTCAACCGGAACCCGGAGAGCCGCGAGTCGACTCGCTCCCCCGGCCCGGGGCTGCCCAGGTGAAGACGCTCCCCAAACCCAGGGATGCAGTCCTCGAGAGTCTTCCCAAGGAGGAGGAGAAGGTCAAACCCTCCCAATGACCTCCCACCGAGCCGGTTTGACATGCAAATCACTCGGTGCGATTGTTGAAGCCTCATCAAGAGAGGCTAAGGGACGGGCCCTGTGACGCCTCGGCAGCCTTCAGCCGGTTAACGTCGGCTGAAAGGTGCTAAATCCCGCCCGGGTCACCGGGGAAGATGAGCAGGAAAGCAACTTCATCGCCTGCCCATCGGCAGGCGTTTTGCTTTTTTGAGAGGTCGAAGTGGCGAGGATCAAGCAGCTGGAGTGCAGGGAGTGCGGCCGCACCTACGCGGTCGCCCCCATATACGTCTGCGATTTCTGCTTTGCGCCCCTCGAGCCGGTTTACGACTACGACGAGGTCGCTTCCCGTATCTCGCGTGAGTCGATAACTGCAGGCCCGATGTCGATCTGGCGGTATGTCGACCTGCTGCCCGTCGATGCTGCGGTTCCGAGAGTGGACATCGGTGCCGGCCTCACCCCGCTGCTCAAGGCCGACCGGTTGGGGCAGGCGTTGGGACTCAACAACCTGTACATCAAAAACGACACCGCCAATCCCACGCACTCCTTCAAGGATCGGGTGGTGAGTGTGGCGCTGACGGTCGGACGGCAGATGGGCTTCGACACCGTAGCCTGTGCCTCCACCGGCAACCTGGCAAACGCGGTGGCCGCTCACGCCGCTCGGGCAGGTTTGCGCTCGTTCGTGTTCATTCCCTCAGACCTGGAGCAAGGGAAGATCGTCACGACCGCGATCTACGGAGGCAACATGGTGGCCGTGGACGGTAACTACGACCACGTCAACCGGCTCTGTTCGGAGATAGCCCAGAAGGGTGAGTGGGGTTTTGTGAACGTCAACCTCAGGCCCTTTTACTCCGAGGGCTCCAAGACGCTGGCCTTTGAGGTGGCCGAGCAGCTCGGCTGGAAGGTGCCGGACCATGTGGTGGTGCCGGTGGCAAGCGGATCTCTTCTAACCAAGTTCCGTAAGGGCCTGAATGAGCTCCACAAAGTGGGGATCATATTCGACGAGCCGCAAACCACCATCCACGCGGCGCAGGCCCTCGGATGCAACCCGGTGGTCGCGGCCCTGAAGGCGGGCGTGGATGCGGTTAAGCCCGTGAGACCGAACACGATCGCCAAGTCGCTGGCCATCGGCAACCCCGCCGATGGCTATTATGCCGTGAGGGCGGTCACCGAGACCGGCGGGCTGGGTGAGGACGTGTCCGATGAGGAGATCGTCAGCGGAATCCGGCTTCTTGCCTCGACCGAAGGTATCTTCGCGGAGACTGCCGGTGGAGTGACCGTTTCGGCGCTGGCCAAGCTGGCGGAGCGAGGTGCTTTCGGAAAAGATGAGATCGTGGTGGCTCTAATCACCGGTATGGGGCTGAAAACCGCGGAGGCCTTGACCGGGCGAGTAGGGCCCAACATACATATTTCGGGCGACATCGAAGAGTTCGAGGAGGAGATGAGGCTGCTATCGGTGTAAACGTGAAAATCCCGGCTCAGATGCGTCCCTGGACGGGGGGCCAGGCGGTGGTGACCGTCGACGATGCCGGCACGATTCAAGAGCTTCTCGACAAGATCGGGCAGGCACATCCGGAGCTGAGTGCCCGGCTCCTGGACGACAACGGCGAGATTCGCAGGTTCATCAACATCTACGTCGGGGACGAGGATGTGCGGTTCCTCGATGGGTTGAACACAAGCCTCGATGCGAAGTCGCAGGTGTCGATCCTTCCCGCCGTTGCCGGGGGGTAGTTCACTGACCATGGGGCGAGCCGGCGGTTGACCCCGACGATTGGCGTCTGAGCGGCCAGGACAAGTACCTGATGGGCGCCACGCTCAGCCGCCGGGTCTATACGCGTAGGGAGCACATCGACTCGAGGTGGGACGACCAGCATTGCGAGTTCTGCAGAGGTCTCTTCATGGCCGACAACTTCCCCGACACTCTCCACGAGGGCTATACCACCCCCAACGAGTACCACTGGATCTGCGATGACTGCTTCGCCGACTTCAAAGAGATGTTCGGATGGAAGGTCGTGTCCTAAACCCTGTTCCTGTTGAGGCGGCCCGGAGAGGCGGTTTTACGCAGTTTCCTCGCAGCACAGGCTTCCCTGCGCCTGACCTATGAACCCGAGGGCATCTCCTCGGCCTCGCTGCCGCATTTCTCGGTGGACGAGATCAGGGTTCGGATCGGTACCGGCCGGGACTGTTTCGAGCGAGCCAAGCTGGCCCTCGATCGCTGGGATCATTTCGATCTGGGGTGGGTGTTCGCGTCGTGTGCTGCACCGGCCCCGCTGCCGGGTGCCGACGTTGCGGTCGCCATCAAACATCTCGGGTTCTGGTCGCTGAACGGCTGCCGGGTGCTGGGCCGATTTCCTGCGGATGATGATGATCCTCGTTACGGGTTCTACTACGGAACCCTGAGTTCTCATGAGTCCGGGGAGGAGCTATTCGCCGTAGAGATCGATCCCACCGACGGCTCGGTGTGGTACCAGATCCGTGCGGTTTCCCGGCCCAGGGCGTGGCCGGCCATAGCCGGTTACCCCTACACCCGCCGGCTCCAGCGCCGGTTCCGGAGGAACTCCGCAAAGGCGATGACTGCGACGGCTTAAGTTTTCGGACACATGTTTCGATAATTGACCTATGGGCGATCAAACAAATCGAACCCCCCGGTGCCCGGATGCTGTACCGCGGCCGCGATCCAAAAGCACGGTGAAGTGCCTTGGCAGGTAGTCTCGACCTCATGAGGTTGGCTCTTTGGGCGGCGGCCGTCATCTGCCTGCTCTACGCGCTTCATCGAACCGCGTTGTGGATGGAGCGCCGGGGGTGGATCTTCTACAAGGAGACGAAGGCGTCCAGCAGCGCGATGTCCAACGCCTTTATGCAGGTTCAGGCGATGTTCGAGCCGGCGGCCGAGTACGTCGTGGAACGGCGCAGAACCGAAGAGGTCGAAGAGACCGACGCCGGCGATCCTCCCACCTCCGATGGTCGATCGACCGGGAGCTGATCGGAGACACCCCTAGAAACTTTCGCGCTTGAAGCTTTAGTCGAAGGATTTAAGAAATATTTCTAAGCAATCGGACGTTTCTGGGTGTAACAACCTGTACACAGTTCGAGAGGAGCAGCCATGAACCAAGCTGGTTCCGTCCTGGTCCCGGCGCCGAGGTCGATCCATCGTCCGTCGAGCTTTCCAGGTCTGGTTCGCCGTGCTGCTCTAGCCGTTCGAGGTTGGATCTTCGCCGGAGCCCCGCTGGTCGTGGGCGGCATGCTCGTGCTGTTGGCCGACTCGAAATTTCGTCCCGAGGTGGTGCCCGCAGGCATCGCCCTGATTGCCGGGCTGCTGATTGCAGCAGCCGGGCTGGCGCGGCTGAGTTTCAGGTCGACTGCTGATGAAGAGGCGGATTAGCGGGCGGCCGCAAGCTTCAGGGCTGAAGAAAGGTCCTCCACACTCGGGCTCACGAACCACCCATCGGTCACCTTGCCGCGCCGGTCCACGACCAGAATGGTCGGTGTGGTGCGGATCGCGTACTTGGCGGTGAGGTCGGGTCTGTTCCTGGCATCGATCACCGCGAGCGCCGCTTGGTGAGTTTCCGAGGCTGCCTGCAACAGGGGATATGCAACCTGGCACTCGTGGCAGTACGGGCTCGTGAACTCCACCAACATGGTCCCGCGATGCGCCATATCCACGTCTTTACGGTCAAAACGGGTCGGCATGGGCGCCCTGCTCACGTAGCGACGGAGGCTGATGCTTCCCAGGCCTGCGACTGAAAGCACCGCCATCAGCACGAGAGCCCTTTCCATCAGGCGACCGCGCTCTTGGAGGTCCGCTTGAAAAGGGTGTACATCTGACATCCGACGCAGATCCCGGTGGCAGCGTTCAAGAATGCCAGCGCGACGATCACCAACGTAACGATCTCGGCCAGGCCGTGGGCTCCGAGGAAGTACAGGGCGGCGGCGATCAGCAGTCCCCCGGCCCCCATTGCCTCCGAGAAGCGGTGGGGAGCAACGTTTTCCGGTTTGCCCGGACCGATCTTGAGCGCCGGCCGGACCGCTTTGAAGATCTGGCCGAAAAGGCTGTACTGGGGGCCTCCGAGCGCGCTGACTGCCATGATGATTCCCATGACGGCCAGGATGTAAGCGCCCACCGGATAGCCGATCAGATAGGCCACCGCGGGAATCAGCGCATGAAACAAAGCCTTCGCTCTGGGAACCACTGAGTCGACCGTTCCGGGCCTGGCCATCTGTCCTCCTATTTGAAGGATTTACAATCTTAAAAGTAATTGTAAGTGCGAAATAGGGTTAATACAAGACGAACAAATATCGCTCTCGCGGGAGTCCGATTTGGGGCCCTGATTGGGCCGGGGTTTTACGAGCCGGCGGGCCATTTGCCAGCGGGGCATTAGCACTCTAGACTCAAGAGTGCTAACACTTTCAAGGATTGAGTGCCAGCCACCAAAACAACGCGACGCGTTGTTTGGCCTGGTCAGGTTTTAGAGGTTGCCATCCTAACTAGGAGGTCATATGGCAAAGCAGATTGCATTTGGGGAAGAAGCAAAGCGCGCTATGGAGCGGGGCATGGACCAGCTCGCCAGCGCGGTACGGGTAACCCTGGGGCCCAAGGGCCGCAACGTAGTTCTGGAAAAGAAGTGGGGAGCTCCCACGATCACCAACGACGGTGTCTCCATCGCCAAGGAGATCGAGCTCGAGGACCCGTTCGAGAAGATCGGCGCGGAGCTGGTAAAGGAAGTCGCCAAGAAGACCGACGACGTAGCCGGTGACGGTACCACCACCGCAACCGTCCTCGCTCACGCCATCACCAAGGAGGGCCTGCGCGTAGTCGCCGCCGGCGCCAACCCGATTCAGCTCAAGCACGGCATCGAGACCGGTGTCGAGGCG
>JBBDRH010000263.1:0-6223 GCA_040905645.1 Actinomycetota bacterium | reverse complement strand
CTGTCCCACCGACGCGCTGTTCTACGGGACCTTCCCCGAGCTGCTCGCCAAGCGGCCCGGCGTCCAGGCGGTCGACGTCTTTGGCTTCGGCGAACAGCTCGTCCAGACCGGCAATGCGATCGTCGTGCCGGCGGGCAGAACCGAGGACACCATCCCGGGCGGCTACCCGGCCCCCGACGCATCGGCACCGAGTTGAGCGAGCCCACCACCCGGGAGCGAAATCTCACCCAGGGGACCGTCGTCTCGCGCCGCGAGTACCTGCGCATGCTGGTAGTCGTCTCGGGAGGGCTGCTTTTTGGAACCGGCGCAGTCGCCACGGGGATCTTCCGCAAACACGGAAGCGGCGAAGGTCCGGACAAACGGATCGCCGGAGCGGTCGAGCCGGGTGAGCTGGTGAACTTCTCCTACCCCGGGGACGATGACCCGGCGATTGCGATGCGCCTGACCGGCGGCGAGCTGGTGGCCTTCTCAACGGTGTGCACACATCTGTCCTGCGCCGTTTTGTGGCGAAAGGAGCGGAACCACCTGGAATGCCCCTGCCATGACGGCGTCTTTGATCAGCGCACCGGAGAGGTCCTTGCCGGTCCGCCACCCCGGCCGCTCCCGAAGATAAAGCTCGAAGAACGAGCCGACGGCGTCTACGCAACCGGAACCGAAGGATAAAACGCCCGTTACCTCTTTTTCACAACCCCGAAACGTCCCCGCAAAGAGCCCCGGGCAAACTCGGAGCATGAGCCCACTGGTCAGACCCGAATACAGCTTTGCGCCCGACCTCAGCAGGGTGGAGGCGCAGGCGCTTCAACGACTCAACTACCGGATTGGTTTGACGATCGTCATCGTTATGGCGGAGCTCTGGGCGCTCACCGCCGCGTTGGAAGCGTGGGCAGACGGGCGTACGGAAGCGTTGTTGTGGCTCGTGGGCTTCCAGACGGCCGCCTTTGCCGGAGCGCTGGCAACCTTGATAGTGACTCCCAGCCACCACGTGGTGCGGCACAACACGGCACCGATCGGAACGCCCCAGCCCGCCACAGCCGAGTAGCGACGAGGGGTTTGCGACTTCGGCGGTAAGATCCCTTGATGCTTCATCCCGCCGCGCACCCCAATCCGTCCCTGGACGAGGAGCATCCCGCCCGTTATCGCGAGCTTCTGGAGAAGAACCGCCGCTACCTCTGGAACCCCTTCACCCAGATGTCGCACTACCTCGACTCGGATCCTCCGATTATCGAGAGGGCCGAGGGCGTCAAGCTGATCGACGTCGAGGGCAGGGAGTACTACGACGGTAACTCGTCGCTGTGGCTGAACCTCCACGGGCACGGACATCCCCAGCTGAATAAGGCCATCAACGCCCAGCTGGAAGCCGTCGCTCACTCGACCCTTCTGGGGATGGGGAACATTCCGGCCATCGACCTGGCCGAACGGCTGGTCGAGATTGCTCCGGAAGGACTGAACAAGGTCTTCTACTCCGACTGCGGCGCCGCTGCGGTGGAGATAGGGCTGAAGATGGCCTTCTCCTACTGGCGCAGGATCGGCAGACCGGAAAAACGGCGCTTCGTGAGCTTCGAGAACGCGTATCACGGGGACACGGTAGGCGCGATGAGCGTCGGCGGGATCGATCTGTTCCACTCCGAGTACGGACCTATGTTGCTCGATGTGGACCGGGTTCCCTACCCCTACCCCTACCGGTTTGAGGGCTCAGCCGATAGGTGCGCCGAGGCGTGCCTCGGTGCCCTGGAATCCCTGTTAAAGGAAAAGGCCGGCGAGATCGCTGGTCTGGTGGTCGAGCCACTGGTCCAGGCAGCGGGCGGGATGGTCGTGATGCCCCAGGGATTCCTCAGCTCGGTTCGCCGCCTGTGCACTCGATTCGAGGTGCTGCTACTGGGGGACGAGGTGGCCACCGGCTTCGGTCGGACGGGGCAGATGTTTGCGTGCGACCACGAAATGGTTACCCCCGACATCATGGCCGTAGGAAAGGGCCTTACCGGGGGCTACCTGCCCGTCGCTGCAACTTTGACCACCGATGTCATCTACGACGCCTTCTACGGTGAGCTCTCCGAGTTCAAAGCCTTCTTTCACGGCCACTCCTTCACCGGCAACCAGCTCGGCTGCGCGGTGGCGCTCGCCAGCCTGGACCTGTTCGAGAGCAGCCGGTTGATCGTTCACGTCCAGGAATCGTCCAGGGTCGTCTCGAGCAGGTTGGATGGCTTCCGATCTCTTCCCCACGTGGGCGACGTGAGGCATATGGGGCTGATGGTGGGCATCGAGCTGGTGGCCGACCGGCAGTCGAAGCGCAGCTACGACCCCACCGAGACCGTGGGGGTCAGGGTGTGCCGGAGGGCGCGCGAGCTAGGGCTGATCACCCGTCCACTCGGCGACGTGATCACCTTCATACCGCCCCTGGTCACCGAAAGCTCCGATCTGGTCGCGATGCTGGACATCCTCGAAGAGTCGATCCGGGATACCACCTGATGCCGGACATCCTCGAAGAGGCGCTCCGGGAGATGACCTGATGCCGGCCTCCCTCGTGGTCGTTTCGGGTACCGGCACCGGCGTAGGAAAGACCTGGGTGGCGGCTCAGCTGGTGCGTGCGCTAAAAGAGAAGGGCCTGGCGGTGGCTGTTCGCAAACCAGTCCAGTCGTTCGATCCCGACGAGGGCTCCACCGATGCCGACGTCCTCGCTGCCGCAGGCGGGGAGGAGTCCCGGACGGTGTGCCCTGCGCACAGGAGCTACCCGATTCCGATGGCGCCGCCGATCGCGGCACAGGTGCTGGGGATGGCGCCGTTCACCATCGCGGAACTGGTGGGCGAGCTCCAACTGCCCGACACCGGCCTGGCTCTGATCGAGGGGGTGGGCGGGCCGAGGTCCCCGCTGGCATCGGACGGAGATAACGTTTCCCTTGCCGATGCGCTGGACCCGGACCTGGTGTTGCTGGTGGCGGACCCTGCGCTCGGGGCGATCAACGCCACGCTGCTCGCGGCAGCCGCCTTTGGTTCACAGCCGGTGGTTGTGTTCCTGAACCGTTTCAACGCCAGGCAGCTGATTCACAGGACCAACCTGGAGTGGCTGACGCACAAGGCACGCTTGCGGGTGATCACCGACCTTCAGCGGCTGGCTCAAGTGGTGGCCGGTTTGGAGAGGACGACGATCCGGGCAGCGAATTCTTCATGAGCTCACAACAACTGCTAGAAGATGCCTCGCGTGCCCTGCTGGATGTGAGCAGGGATCTGACGCTGGACGAGCTTCACATGTTGGCCTCGCTCCCTGAGGAGGAGGTTCCGGCGCTGGCCTCACTCGCCCACTCGGTCAGGCTCGAGCGCTGCGGCACCACCGTGGAGCTGGAGACGATCCTTTCCGCCAAAACCGGCGGATGTCCGGAGGATTGCAGCTTCTGCGCCCAGTCGTCACGGTTCAACTCGCCGGTCAAACCGGCGGTGCTGGATCTGGACCAGATCGTAAGAGCAGCCGAGGAGAGCGCAGAGCTGGGGGTATCGGAGTTCTGCATCGTCGCCGCGGTGCGGGGGCCCGACCGCAGGCTGATGGACCTCCTGGTCAGAGCGATCGCACTGGTCCGCGGGGCCACGGGGCTGAATGTGGCGATCAGTGCGGGCATCCTGACCCGGGAGCAGGCTTTCGAGCTGGCGGATGCCGGCCTCCACCGCTACAACCACAATCTCGAGGCCGCCCGCTCCTACTTCCCCCACGTCGCCACGACCCACTCCTGGGAGGAGCGCCGGGATACCTGCCTGCTGGTGAGAGAGGCGGGGATGGAGCTGTGCTGCGGAGCCATCATCGGATTGGGAGAGGACCACGATCAAAGGATCGAGCTGCTGGGCGACCTTCGGGAGGTGGCGCCGGACGAGGTGCCCATCAACTTCCTCAACCCGAGGCCCGGGACGCCGCTGGCCGGCCGGCCCCTGGTGGGGGCGCTCGAGGCAATCCGGTGGATTGCTCTGTTCAGGCTCGCCCTCCCGGAGGTCATTCTGCGCTACGCGGGCGGGAGAGAGGTCACGCTGAGGGATCTTCAGGCGATGGGGATGGCGTCGGGGATCAACGCCCTCATTGTCGGCAACTACCTGACCACGCTCGGCCGTGACCCTCAGCAGGACCTCAAGATGGTCGAGGACCTGCGCATGCCGATCGGCAGCCTTTCCAAAGTCCTCTGAGCGTGCAGGAGAGCTTCTGCACCGGATGCGGACGCAGGTCCTCCGAGTGTCCCGGCTGCAGCCGGCCTCTGGACCCACCCCGTTTCTGCACACTGTGCGGTAGGCGGATGCATGTCCAGGTGACGCCGACGGGATATGAGGCCAGATGTCCCGTCCGGGAGCACAAGAGCCACCGGGTTCCGACAGCCACGGCTCCGGAGAAGCCGCCGGCGTGATAAACCTATGAGGCGGGAGCTCGGAAGAACCGGGCTGAGAGGGCGACAGAGCCGATCGTAGGCGTTCGATAGCGCAGCGCCAGAACCTGATCCGGGTAATGCCGGCGGAGGGAGGACGGATATGAGCAGTGCGGTTCCTTCGGGTCGCAAAATCTATGTCGAGGGGTCTCGTCCCGGGCTCAGAGTGCCGATGCGAGCGATCGACATCGCCCCCACCGATGCCCAGTACGGCGGCGAAGCCAACCCGCCCCTTCATCTTTACGACACCGGCGGCCCCCACACCGACCCCGGCGCCACGGTCGATGTGAAGCTCGGTCTGCCCACACTCCGGCGCCACTGGATCCTCGAGCGGGCCGACGTGGAAGAGGTTCCCTCCTCGAACGGTCGTCCGCCCACCGGCGATTTCGCCGGCACGCCGATCACACCTTTACGGGCCAAGCCCGGACGGACGGTCACCCAGATGCACTATGCCCGCAAGGGCCTCGTCAGCGCCGAGATGGAGTTCGTCGCGATCCGAGAGGGCATCGACCCCGAGTTTGTTCGCAGCGAGGTAGCCCGGGGCAGGGCGATCATCCCCTCCAACATCAACCACTCGGAGAGCGAGCCAATGGCAATCGGCCGTGGCTTTCTGGTGAAGATCAACGCCAACATAGGCAACTCGGCGGTTGCCTCCTCAATTGAGGAGGAAGTCGAAAAGATGACCTGGGCAACCAGGTGTGGAGCCGACACCGTAATGGACCTCTCCACCGGCGCCGACATCCACGCCACCCGGGAGTGGATCATCCGCAACTCGCCCGTGCCCATCGGCACCGTGCCCATCTACCAGGCATTGGAGAAGACCGGCGGCAAGGCCGAGGAGCTCACCTGGGAGATCTACCGGGACACCCTGATCGAGCAGGCCGAGCAGGGCGTCGACTACTTCACGATCCACGCCGGCGTCCTCCTCCGCTACGTCCCCCTGACCGCCAATCGGCTCACCGGCATCGTCTCCAGGGGCGGATCGATCCTCGCCGCCTGGTGCCTGGCTCACCACAAGGAGAACTTCCTCTACACCCACTTCGAGGACATCTGCGAGATCATGGCCGCCTACGACGTCGCCTTCTCGCTCGGCGATGGGCTCCGCCCCGGCTGCATCGCCGACGCCAACGACGAAGCTCAATTCGCCGAGCTCACCACCCTGGGAGAGCTCACGAAGGTCGCATGGGAGCAAGACGTCCAGGTGATGATCGAGGGGCCGGGCCATGTCCCGATGCACAAGATCAAGGAGAACATGGACCTCCAGCTTCAGATCTGCCACGAGGCCCCCTTTTACACGCTAGGGCCCCTGGTCACCGACATCGCTCCGGCATATGACCACATCACCTCCGCCATCGGCGCGGCGATGATCGGCTGGTACGGAACCGCGATGCTCTGCTACGTGACCCCCAAGGAGCACCTCGGCCTCCCCGACCTGGAGGACGTGAAGCAAGGAGTGATCGCCTACAAGATCGCCGCTCATGCAGCCGACCTGGCCAAAGGGCATCCGGGTGCTCAGCTTCGAGACGATGCCCTCTCCAAAGCCCGCTTCGAGTTCAGGTGGAACGATCAGTTCAACCTGTCATTGGACCCGGAGACCGCCCGTTCCTACCACGACGAGACCCTGCCGGCGGAGCCCGCCAAAAAAGCCCACTTCTGCTCGATGTGCGGGCCGCACTTCTGCAGCATGCGGATAACTCAGGACGTGCGGGAGTATGCAGCCCGCAAGGAGCTCGCCGAGGATCAGGCGTTGGAGCAGGGCCTGCAGGAGAAGGCGGAGGAGTTCAGGCGTGCCGGCGCCTCAGTTTATGTGGGAGGCATAGGGCCGAAGT
>JBBDRH010000262.1:0-6239 GCA_040905645.1 Actinomycetota bacterium | reverse complement strand
ACGACACCTGCACGGCGGTGGTCGTTCCCGACGGCCTTGCCTCCGGTGAAAGCTACACCACCACCGCGACTGTCAACCTCCCGATCGGCATCGATGGCCGCCAGTATGTGCACGTCTTCACCGACCGCAACCCGGCGGAAGAAGACCGCTGGTCGATGATTGATACGCCTGGACGCGGCGAGTTCCCCGACTGGCCCGAGGACTTTGAAGCACGCATCTGGGAAGGTGGCACCACCGGCAAGCTGAACAACACGCAGAGCGCGGAGTTCACGGCCATCTATGCCGAGCCGGACCTGGAGATCACGCAGGTGGTGGTCCCGGCGGAAGCGGATTCCGGGCAGTTCATCAACCTCTCCTGGACAGTGACCAATACCGGTACCCGCGCGACCCGCACCGATTACTGGGTGGACCGCATCTACATCTCCAAGGATGAAACCCTCGACCGCTACGACCTCATGGTGGCCGAGGTGGCGCACCGGGGCACGCTCCTCCCGGACAAGACCCGCCAGATGCTGGAGCCCGGGCAGAGCTATACCGTGGAAACCACCATCCGCCTCCCGGATGATATTGAAGGGGACTTTTTCCTGCTCGTTTATGTGGACTCCGTTTATGCTCCGGCCGAAAGGCTGCGCAGCGCCTTGCCCTATCCGGAGGCCCGCGGCGCATTCCGGATTGATCCGCCGCGCATCCCCACCGAGTGGAACCTGATGGGTCAGGTGAAGGAGTTTGCCGACGAGGCCAACAACATCCTGGCCCAGCCGATCGGGGTGACGCAGACCATCACCCCCGACCTGCGGGTGACTGCAGTAACCTCCGCCGCCATCGAACCGGACGATGAAGTTTACAGCGGTCGCCGCTTTCAGGTGGATTACACCGTGACCAACACCGGTACCAACGACGTTCCCGACCGTCAGAATGTATGGACGGACTATATCTTTCTCTCGCGTGACCAGTACCTTGACGTGAACAGCGACCACTATGTCGGCTCCTACCGGCACGACGGGGCGCTGGCCTCCGGCGAATCCTACTCGGTGAGCCGGAACATCAACGTCCCCCGCGGCCTGCTGGGACCCTATTACGTCTTTGTCCTGACCGACGTGTCGGGACCGACCCGCCCCTATGGCACGGTCTATGAGGGGAACCAGGAAGGCAACAACGCGTCGTCCACGGATATCCCAATGGTCATCTATCCGGCTCCGCCCACCGACCTCCTGGTGGCTTCGATTGACGTTCCGGCGGACGCCAAAGTCGGCGAGGAGTTTACCTTCACCTACACGGTGACCAACGTGGACAGCAAGGAGACCGCCCGCGGCTTCTGGGCCGATTCCTTCTACCTTTCGTCCGACGCGGTCTGGGATCTGGGTGACCCGCTCATCTCGCGAATGGAGCAGGGCGAGGACTGGGACGAGGAGAACGAGCGCTGGAAGCGGTCCAAGGTGCTTGCCCCCGGCCAGAGCTACACCAACACCGTGACGGCGACGCTGCCCATGGCGCTGCCTGGAAATTACCGGGTGATTGTGCGTACCGACATATTTGACGACATCTATGAGGGGGCCAATACGGTGAACAACCGTCTTGCCAGCACCGGACAGGCGGCGGTGGAAGTGCCGATGCTGCAGCTCAACGAGCCGCTGGAGAGCACCATCTCCACGGGGCAGGCGCGTCTGATCGGCATCCAGGTCCCCGCCGGGGAAACACTTGAAGTCAAGCTGACCTCGGCGGACAAGGCGGCGGCCAACGAGCTCTATGTGCGTTACGAGGGCCTGCCCAATTCCATTTACCACGACGCCCGCTTTGAAACCCACCTCTGGGCCGACCAGGTGGCGCGGGTGCCACTGACGGAGGAGGGCACCTTCTACATCATGGTGCGCAGCGTGAGCTCGCCGACGGACACGCCAATAACAGTGGAAGCCCGGCTGCTCCCCTTCAGCATTCGCGAGATTCGCCCGGACCGAGGCGGTGACGACCGCTACGTGACGGTCGACATCCGTGGGGCCCGCTTCGACCCGAACGCCCTGGTCAAACTGGTGCGTCCGCAGTTTGCCGAGTTTTCCCCGGTAAACTACGAAGTAGTCAATGCCACACGGATTGTGGCTACCTTCGACCTCCGCGCCGCGCCCCACGGCCTCTACGATATGCACATCACCAACGCTGACGGCTCGGTGGTGGTGGCACCCTACCGCTACCTGATCGAGGAGGCCCTGCCGCTCGACCTGACGGTGGGCATGGGCGGCCCGTCCGAGCTGGAATACGGGGATGTCGGCTGGTATGGGCTTGGCGTGTTGAGTCTGACCAACGTGGATACCCCTTACGTCCACTTTGAGTTTGGCCTGCCGCGCCTGCCACAGCGCGAGTCGGACACCGGTTACGCCGAATACGTGCGGGAAGAGATGGAAGATCCGGAATTCCCGATCGGCGACCCGCTCATCTTCCGCACCAACCTGCAGGGTGCCCCGGGTGTGGATGGCGTGCCGTGGCTGGATCTCGACTCGGTCCTGAACCTCGACGGCCGCCAGATGGCACCCGGCTTCACCTTCGACTTTATCAACCGCGGCTACATGGCGTTGACTTTCACCGCTGACGTCTATTCGGAGATGCGGAATGTGATGGAGAAAAATCCGGACGCACTGAAGGAGCTGCGCGACCGCGACACGCTGGGCATGCCGCCGCCGACTTACCAGAGCTTTGCCTACCGCTTCTTCATCGCTGCGGCGGCCACGCCGATGACCGCACAGGAATACATCGACTACCAGCTCGGAGTGGCGGCCAGGCTGCGGGTGGCGATTCTGGATGACCCGGGTGCCCCGCGTGCCCTGATTGAGGCCGCAGCCGATCCCGACAGCTGGGGGCTGATGTATCTGGCTGGTCTCCGCGAGGCGGGTCAGCTGCGCGAGGAGGATACCCCGCCGGAAATTCATCTGATCCCGCCGGTGGCGAGCCAGTTGGCACTGGCGACGGCGGGCCTGCTCGGCATTGAGTCGGGGCAGGAGATTGCAGCGGGTCGCGGGTGGGCCGCCTTCTTTGCACAGGTTCGCGCCTGGTATGGGCACGACGACACCCAATACCACGCCTACGAGGTGCTCCCCGGCTCCGAAGACTTCGACCTCGGCTTGAGCCACGAAACTCACTTTGAAGCTTTCTGGGTGCAGGCCGGGATCGGCGTGGACCGGCAGGTGATCCGGGTGGATGATCCGCGCCTGACCGACTACTTCGGCCTCACGGGCGAGCAGTCGGAGTTGGTGCGGATGACCGGTCCTACCGGCTACGGTGCGGAAAATTTTGTGCCGATGCGCACCTACCTCCCGTATTCGGTAAGCTTTGAGCAGCGGGGTGACGCCACTGAAGCCGTCAATCAAGTACGCATCCTGCAGGAGCTGGATGAGACCCTCGACGAGCGATCCTTCATGCTCGGAGACATTATTCTGGGCGACATGCGGATCTCGGTCCCGGACGGGATGGGTTCCTTCAGCGGGGACTTCGACCTGGTGGAAGACCGCGGTATCGTCCTGCGGGTTACGGCCGGGGTGGATGTGGTCACGCGCACGGCGTTCTGGACCCTGACCGCGCTCGACCCGGAAACGGGGCTGCCTCCGGCGGACGACAGGCTCGGGGTGTTGCTGCCCAACACGGACCGCAGCCAGACCGGTTCGGTCTCCTACTTCATCCGCAGCTGGCCGGACTACACGCTGGGGGTCGAGTTGGACACCGGCACCTCCATCGATGCCTCGGCGCGGGTGATCTTTGACGGCGGTATCCCGATGGACACCAACATCCAGCGCTCCACGCTCGATGCCCTGCCGCCGACGACGGTGATGACTGTGGATGAGCTGTCCGAAGGGGTATATCAGATCCGCTTCGAGGCCACCGATGATGCGGGCGGCTCGGGTGTGAAGGACTCGACGGTCTATCTCTCCATCGACGGCGGGCCGTGGCAGGTCTGGCAGCGGCGCACACTGGAGAACGATTTCATCTACACCGCCCCGACCGGGTCCACCGCCGAGTTTCTGGTGCTCTCGGCTGATCATGCCGGCAATGTGGAAGCCGCTCCGGACGGCGTGATCCTGCCCTCGTACAATCCTGGATTGAACCTCGGAGTGGCACCTTCCGAGACACAGCTGGCAGCGCCCTTCCGGCCCACAGTTGCCGAACCGGTCTATGCCGAGGTGACCAACCCGCTCTTCCTGCAGGCGCTGCTGGGTGTGCCCATCGCGGCACCGGTGGGCCTGCCCACGGCGTTCAACACGGTCTTTGAGCCCTTCACGGCGGCCTCCTTCGCCCGCGGCATACCGGGATCGGGGGCCGACATCGGCCCGCTGGGTGTGGCGGTGCACAGCGACGGGCGCGTCTTCATCAGTGGTGGCGAAGGCCGCAATCTGATCTGGGTCTTCGGCCAGGGCGGCGGCGTGGCCGGCGACCCGATGGCGAATCTGGATGTCCCGGTCTATGCCATGGTCTTTGACAGCCTCGACCGCCTCTGGGCGACGACCGGAGGCGGTTCCCTGCTGCGGATCGATCCGGACAGCGGCACCATTCTCTCCCGGCACGGGGCGGGCGTGCAACTGGGGCTGGCGGTGCATCCCGAGACCGGCAAGCTCTATGTGAGCACGGCGCGGGGCATCGAGGTCTTTGATCCGGACACGAAGCGCTTCAGCGGGTTCTCCTCGACGCGGGTCCACTCGCTGGCCTTTGGGCCGGACGCGGTTCTGCACGGCACGCTCTGGCCGAACGATGGGCACGTGGTGCGCTTCGACAGCCGCGGCAACCGCGAGATCGTCATGATGGCGGACCCGGATCACAAGGCGACGGGGCTGGCCTTCGGCGAGCCCGGCACGGCACTGGAGGACCTGCTCTTTGTGCAGCACGAGTCGGGTGGATTCCTGACCATGGTGGATCTCGCCACTTTCGAGCGCATCGCAGTGGCGACGGGTGGCGGACGTGGAGAGTTCATGGCGGTAGGCCCCGGCGGACGCCTCTACATCACGCAGCCGGATCAGGTGGATGTGTTCCGCCCGCTTTCGGCTCCGATTGTGATCGCCAGCAACCCGGTGGAGGGGGCAGATCGCGGAGCTCGCCTGAATGAAGCGGTTATCCGCTTCGACATGGACATGCTGGATGAAGGCGCGAACCGCGACGGCAGCATCAACAACCTCAGTTACTTCCGCATCACCAACCTGCGCACCGGCCAGAATTTCCCGGTTCTTGGCGCGGCCTACGACAGCGGTACACAGACGGTGCGACTCCTTTTCGAGCCGTTGGCCAGCGATACTTACGAGCTGCGGATCAACGCCGGCCTGCGGAGCGCACTGCATGTGGCGATGACCGAGGACACTGCAGTGAGCTTTTCAGTGGCTGCCGACATGACGGATGCCGTCCAGCCCGTCTACTCCGAGACGCGCTTCGACCGCGAGACCGGCATTGTCTCCTTTGATGTCTCGATCACCAACAACTCCGGCTATGCTCTGCTCGAGCCGTTGCGCCTGGAATTCCGCGGGCTGGCTGGCGACGCCGGGGCAACGCTCCTCGACGCTTCGGGCGTGACCAGCGAAGGCTATCCGTATTTTGACCTTACCCCGGCCTCCGGCGAGCTGCCCAACGGTGAGTCCCTGGCCACCTTTACGGTCCGCATTCACAATCCAAACCAGCTGCACCTCGACCTCGACATTCGGTTGACGGGCAAGCTCCCGCCGAACCAGCCGCCGTCCTTCACCTCCACGCCCGGTGACAGCGCCACGGTGGGCGAGGAGTTCCTCTATGAATCCGCCGCCACCGACAGCGACGGCGAGACGCTGCGCTACCTCTTCGCGGTGGCACCGGAAGGGGCGGTGGTGGATCCGGACACCGGTGTGGTGCGCTGGACACCGACCCAAGGCAGCGGCTCCTCGGAGACCTTTGCGCTGCGCACCTACGATCCGCGTGGCGGCTATGCGGAGCAGACCTGGGTGGTTTCGGTGGGCGGCGTCAACCAGCCGCCGGTTCTGCTGCCGATTGCCAATTTCGTAATTGCGGAAGGGGAGCGCCTTGAAGTGCCGGTGAGTGCCACGGATCCGGAGGGAGACACGCTGGTCTTTTGGGTGTCCAACCTCCCGGCGGGGGCGACCTTTGACGCGGATGCGAAGGTGATCGCCTACACACCGGACGCCGATGCGGCGGGCCGCTACGGTAACATCGAGGTTTTTGTGAGCGATGGAACCAGTATGGTTTCGCGGGTCTTTGAAATTCTGGTGACCAATGTCAACCAG
>JBBDRH010000261.1:0-6241 GCA_040905645.1 Actinomycetota bacterium | reverse complement strand
CTCGCCCTTGCCGGCCTGAGGGGAGTACTTGGAATCCTTGCGATTTTCCTTGCCAGGTTCCTCTACGAAGACCACTTCCTGATCCTGACGCTCATGCGCCCGACCAAGGAGGTGTTCCTGGCCGGTGCGTTTCTGGCGAAGCAGGGCGGCGAGCCCAGCCTGCTCCTCAAGGTGCTGCTGGCAGGCCTCCCCTTGTCTATCGCCGGGGTTTGGCTCTCCTACCTTCTGGGCCGGCAGTTCAGCGATGAGATCGGCAAGGAGGAGCTGCCCGGGTTGGCCGGCAGGATCCTGCCGGTCCACAAGATTCGCCAATTGGAAAGAGTGCTGAAGAAAAAGGGCCCCAAGCTAATCTTTCTTGGAAGGCTGGCGGCCTTTCCATCCTCGGTCGTCGGCGCGGCAGCCGGGTCCAGTGATATGCCGTCGAGGAGGTTTTTGCCTGCGGATGGGTTGGGGGCGCTGGCCGCAATCGTGGAGGTGATGACCCTCGGGTACATTCTGGGCAGCTTCTTCGACAAGGACGACCCGGTAACCTCTTGGACGATTACCGGAGCTGCGGTGGCGGCTACCTTTGGGCTGTTGTTTCTTGCCGGCCGCTACCTGAAGCGGGAGTAGCTACCTGCGGTCGAGCATCCTGGCCGGTACCTCCGGGATGGATAGATCGATCTTCTCTCCCCCCGGAGCCGGCTGCACGAGCTCGGTCCGGTCGGTCCTGCGCCTTCGGGCGAGAATCATCACCGGCGGAATCGGGAAAACCACCCCCAGCACGACCGTGAGCGCCACCCCCACGCTCAGGGCTGCTATCGCCAGGATCTTGCGCAGCTTGGCCATACTCCAGGATAGAACGTAATGGCCTAGGTCAAGCGTCCTGGCGGTTGATCAGAAAGGTTGCCGAGGTGTTGAAGTAGTCGAGCATCTCCCTGCAGTCCTCTGGCTTCAATCCCCCGGCCTTCACGGCTTCCGACATCAGATCGAACCAGGCGTCGCGTTCTTTCCAACCAATCGAGAACCCGACATGCCGCATCCTAAGACGCGGGTGCCCGCGCTTGGCGCTGTACTCGGGGGGGCCTCCCCAGTACTGGACGAGGAACTCGGTAAGGTGCTTCCGGGGCCCTTCGAGGTTGGGCGGATACAGCGGCCTCAGTACCGGATCGTCCTCGACGCCCTCATAAAACCGCTCGACCAGGGCCTCGAACCAGTCTCGGCCACCGACGCGCTCGTACATGGTGCTCATTGGTCAAGCTTAAGGGGCTGGCTTCGATTCAAAGTGTTAGAACAGGGAATCAATCTGGCCTGGCAAAGATCGGGGGGCGTGGCGTGAGATTTCGCAAGGGAGCGTCGCTCGACACATCACAGGTGAGCGATCGGCGGGGCATGGGCGCAGGCGGCGCGGCGATCGGCGGCGGCGGCTTGATCGGCCTGATATTTCTGGTGGTCCAGCTCTTGGGCAACGGGAGCGGAACGATTCCCCAGCTGGAGTTTGGTGGTCGCGGCGCCGGCGAAGACCTCGCTGCCGAGTGCCAGACCGGCGAAGACGCGAATCAGCGCGGTGACTGCCGGATCGTCGGCGTGATCAACAGCGTCCAGGCCTTCTGGGAGGCCTATCCGGGGTACCAGCCGGCCAAGACCGTCTTCTTCGAGGGCGGCGTGGTCACCGGCTGCGGCCAGGCATCCTCAGCCGGCGGTCCTTTCTACTGCCCGGCCGACCGGCAGGTCTACATCGACCTGGGCTTTTATGAGCAGCTGCGGACCCAGTTCGGCGCCCAGGGTGGCCCATTTGCCGAGGCATATGTGATCGCCCACGAGTACGGTCACCACGTCCAGAACCTTACGGGAGTCCTGGCTCAGGGGCAGCGGGACCGCTCCACCGGCCCCCAGAGCACCGGAGTGCGGATCGAGCTCCAGGCCGATTGTTATGCCGGCCTGTGGGCAGGCAACGCGGTCGAGACCGGGTACATCGAGGAGCTGACCGAAGCCGATATCGCCGATGGGCTGAACGCGGCGGCTGCCATCGGCGACGACCGCATCCAGGAGCAGGTCCAGGGCGAAGTCAACCCTGAGGGTTTTACCCACGGGTCGTCCGAGCAGCGGCAGCAGTGGTTCCTGAGAGGTTACAGGGACGGTACACTAGAGGCCTGCGACACCCTCTCCCTGCGCACCGTCTAGCGCAAGTAACCGTTATGTAATTTCACTTGATTGCAATCGCGCCGAAATCACACTGAAACCTGCCCATCGCACACTATGGTGGAGCGAAAATTACTCGATTGGAGTGGGACATTGAACACCGAACCTATCGTCATGCCCCCGGTCAAGAACATTGCCCTGGTGGCGCACGACAACCGGAAAATCGAGATGCTCGATTGGGCGAGCTGGAACAAGACGATCCTTGCTCAGCACAACCTGTTCGCCACCGGGACCACCGGAACCTTGATCGCCAACGAGCTGAACCTTCCCGTCACGAAATTCCGCAGCGGCCCCCTGGGCGGCGATCAGCAGATCGGCGCCGGTATCACCGAGGGCTTCATCGACTTCGTTGTGTTTTTCTGGGACCCGTTGGAGGCCCACTCTCACGACGTCGACGTCAAAGCGCTGCTCAGAATTGCCGCCGTCTACAACATCCCCATCGCGTGCAACCGCTCCTCGGCGGACTTTATGATCACGTCGCCCCTGATGTCGGGGGAGTATGTGCGCCTGGCGTTCGACTACGAGCACGTGGTCGTGTCCGCCGAGGAGAGCCCCTTCAGACGCTGACGACGTCCCGGGAGTCCCTGCCTACGGTGGCCAGACGGGCCAGACGCCGCTCACCGGTCAGGTAGTCCAGTTCAGCCTGGGTGAACACGCTCATTGCTCGCTTTGCTTCGCCCGCTGCAGTCCGATGATGAAGGTAGCGCCGGAAATCAGGTGCATGGCCGACAGCCACGCAGTCGTCGCCCCCTCCGTCTGGGCCAGGGGAGCAAGAAGCGACAGGACCGTCAATGCCGCGGCAAGCACCTGGAACTTGAATAGTCCGTTGCGCAGCTTAGGAGCGAGGAGCGCCGTCCCCAAAACGCCGATGCCCAGTGCCGCCACCGTTGAGACGATGACGATGAACGGCGTGACGGTTTCGAGCGTCCCGGGGTTTCCGGGAGCTGGCACCAAGAAGGGCACGCCGGCAGCCTTGCCGATGAGCAGCACGATCACA
Organism: Actinomycetota bacterium; assembly: GCA_040905645.1. GTDB lineage: Bacteria > Actinomycetota > CADDZG01 > JAHWKV01 > JAHWKV01 > JBBDRH01. Next base: position 3,063 of record JBBDRH010000261.1, on the reverse strand, counting down.
TTCAGAACGGCTGCGATGCCCGAAGCTCCGAACCCATAGGCCCAGATCTTCGAATTGCCGGTGCGGGTTCCCAGACTTACTTCAGCTTGCATAGTCCACCCCCTTGATGATCGACTACCTCAACTATCAAGGTAATCATGCATTGGATACTTGAGGTTGTCAAGTGTCGAGGTTATCCACTATTATTAAGGCCATGACTTCCCTCGTCACCAAGCTTGCCGATCGCCAGATCATGGGTCTCCTCTTCGGCGTGATGGACAGAGCCCGAGAGAACTTCCAGAACGTGGCCGACGAGTTCGACCTGACCGCCCCGCAGGCGCGGGCGCTCCTTTACCTGGGCGTGGCTTCGCCGATGCGTGGTCTGGCCGACCACCTATCGTGTGATGCCTCGAACATCACCGGCATCGCCGACCGGCTCCAAGCCCGGGGGTTGGTCACGCGCGGCGAGGCGGAGCGGGACCGCCGGGTGAAGATGCTCGTCCTGACGCCGGAGGGGGTCAGGTTAAGAGCGCAGCTCGAGGAACGGATTGCCGAAACCTCGCCGTTCATGGCCGGCTTGTCGGATTCCGAGCGGGCTACGCTCCAGGAGTTGCTGTCGAAGATTGCGGGGCGGGAGCGCTGAAGGCAAGTCCCCACCTCTGCTGGAGCTCCTCGAAGCTGTTGTCGTCCAGAAACGTGGTGATGATGAGCTCGGCTCCGCCGTCGGGAAGATCCTCGGTGGGAGGTGTGGCGGCGACGATCAGCAAACCGTCTCTGAAGCCATCGACAGTCAGGCCAATCTGGTAGTGGGTCTTGTACCAGACCTCTCCCGATAGGAAGTCGCCAATTCCGGTACGGAGCTGATAACTCGAACCCTCGTCTACGGCGGCCAGGTCGTGGAGCTCGAGGTTCGCGTAGACGTCCGGAGCTGAAAGACCGGTCAAAAAAATCGTGGACCGCTCATCGTTGCGATGCCGGTTCAAAAAGAACCTGAGCTGCTGGACGAAGCTGATCCAGCCCTCGCAGATGGGGTCGTAGACCTTCTTCCAATCCATCTCGCTCTGCGGCGCCGGGCGAACCATGAAGACTTCGAGCTGCGATCCGTCGCCCTGGGGCGTCAGGACGAACTCGTCCCCGCCCTCCCAGCTGATGCGGAGGCGCTCCTCGTCGTACACGGCTCCCTTCTCGAAAATTGCTTTGATCTCGTCGTCAAGAGTCTGTAGCTCCTCCATGCCCCAACTCGAGTAGTCGGCGCCGTAGTAGCCGAACCACTCCCGGATGAGCGACGGATCCTTCAGCGCCCCCCAGGCCTCATCGGCGGGGGCCTCCAGCGTCGCCTCGAGCAGCAGCTTTCTCTGTGACGGCTTTGTCATGGTCTGAACCTCCGGTCGATATTGGGCGACCACGCGCGGCTCACGGCAATCGTTTCCTCAGAATAGGCGAAAAATGAGGAGGAAAGGCACTACCCACACCCGCCGGCCGCGCCCATACTTTCGCAGTGAGCCAAGTTGCGAAGTCTGGCCCCCTGCCGGCTAAGGCCGGACGGGACCGCTACATCGACTTTCTGAGAACCGGCAGCTTGTTGATCGTCGTGATCTGGCACTGGCTGTTCAACGTGGTGAGCTGGCGGGCAGACGGTCCCCATTTCGGCAACCCGATAGCGACGACCACCGGCTTCTGGGCGCTCACATGGCTGTTCCAGGTCCTGCCGGTCTTCTTCTTCGTCGGCGGATTCTCGCACCTGGTGAGCTGGGAGTCGGTGCAGCACAAGGGCGGCGGGTACCTGCAGTTCGTGGGGAAGCGGCTACGGAGGCTGATGCCGCCTTTGGCAATCTGTCTGGCGGCGGCAGGGGTGGCGTGGCTGGTGATCTCGATGCTCTTTCCGGAGGTCCCGTGGATCGGGCGGGCGATTTATCTGATGCTGAGCCCGCTCTGGTTCCTGGGCATCTACCTGGCGATGATGCTGCTGACGCCCCTGACGGTCCGTCTCCACCGCAAGGGCGGCGAGATCGTGCCCGTTGTGATGGTGGGCCTGGTGGTGGCGGTCGACGTCGCCCGCTTCCGGTATCACCTCCGCGGGATCGAGGTGGTGAATCTGCTGCTGGTATGGGCCCTCGCCCACCAGCTGGGATTCTTCTGGAAGAGGCTGATCGAAGCCCCGCGCAGGTTGGCGTGGTGCCTGACGCTTGGCGGGTTCATGGGCCTGGCCGCCCTGACGAACATCGGCCTCTACCCTCGGTCGATGGTCGGTGTTCCCGGGGAGGCGATATCGAACATGGGGCCTCCGACGCTGTGCATCGTTGCCCTGACCTTCTTTCAGGTGGGCGTGGTGCTGCTGGCGCGCGGCCGGCTGTCGCAGTGGCTGGAGGACGCCGGCCCCCAGAAGTTCATGGGCTGGGCGGGGGCCCGGGCGATGACCATCTATCTCTGGCACTTCCCCGGCTTTGCGATCGCCTACGCGCTGGTGTCGCTCCTGGGCCTGAATGTCCCGGAGAGGCCGGATTCCGCCTGGTGGATCCAGCGGCCGTTGTGGGCCGTCCTGCCGGCGCTCTGCACGATTCCTCTGGTGGCGTTTTTCCGAAGGTTCGAGCAGGGACGAACCGGTCGATAGAGTCAGGCGGCTCGGCGGCATCGCCTTCGGCTGTTGGTTTACTCTGAAGATCCGGTTAATGCAGGAGCCAGGATGATTGATCGCCCGCCGCTGCGAAGGTCGCGCCGGCATCGAATCTTGGGTGGGGTATGCGGCGGACTTGCCGAGTGGTCCGGCCGGAGCGTGGGGCTGATCCGGTTTCTTTATGTACTGGTATCTATCGTCTCGGTAGCCTTTCCGGGGATAGCCGTCTACCTGATCCTGTGGATCTTCATCCCGGAGGCTCCCCAGGATCCCGGTAATCCGATCAAGAGCCACACCGGACGCAACATTTTTCTCGCCATACTTGTCGTTCTTTTCATCCTCTTATTGCCGTTGCTGGGCTTCGTCGCCCTTCGAACCGAAAAATCTGCCTAGCAGCGGGGCTCTTTGACAGCATCGAACATATGTATGGGGTATCTGCTTAACTCAAGCTACCACTGCATGTAGTCGGG
>JBBDRH010000260.1:0-6243 GCA_040905645.1 Actinomycetota bacterium | reverse complement strand
TCCCAAGCTGACCGCTCGGGAGGTGGAGGTCCTGGAGCTCCTGGCGGCGGGAGAGAAGACCTGCGCGATCGCCGACAGGCTGACCTTGAGCCAGCATACGGTCCGCAACCACGTGAGAAATCTGCTGGCGAAGATCGGCGCTCACTCGAAGCTGGAGGCGGTGGTGATTGCGGCCGGCAAGGGGATCGTTCAGATGCCCGGCCGGCAGCATTGAGTCGAGATAACTCGGATCAACCCCCCGGCCAAACCAAAAGGCGCATCCGTTTAGAGCGGAAGCGCCTTTCGGTCGAAGCCCTGCCGGGGAATCACCCAGCCGTGGTGCAAACTCCGATCGTCACGGACTCATCTACTGGACCGATCGTGACCGGACCCACCGGAATGTTTATCGGAGCGCCGGTGGGAAGGGTGCCGGTGACGTTGCCGGCGACCGTGACCTTTGTCGTTCCCGTAGTGACCTTCAAGACCGCGCCCGACTCGCCCGGCGGACATGAGCCCGGGGTTATGGCAGGGAGAGTGCCGACGCCCAGGTCAACCTTGGCAGTCACCTTTAGTGATACCGATCTCAGTGCCGGCGTGCTCTGGCAGGAATCGTCTATGCACACTTCAACCGGAACGTTGGGGAGAGCTACCGGTCCGATAGCGGCCGAGACGGTTTTGGTCAAAGCCAGAGCCTGCGTGCTCATCGCGATCAACATGGTCGCCGCCGCCACCGATGTCACGAGAAGAAAGCCTCGTTGTTTGTTCATTTGTCCTCCTACCCTTGGGCCTCGATTCTGTGCTCGGCTCGCTAAGCCACTATTGATTCTAAGTGTACTCACACATATAATATGTGTGCAAGTCGGGAGTGGGACCGGTCGGACGTGGAGTCGGAGTGGGCCGGCGGGACGAAAGGACGGACGCCGTGGCTGGGCGATGGCAGATGCCCCTTACACCGGAGGAACAAAGCCGCCTGCGCCTTGCCTTTCACAGGACCGGTCTCTCCGTTCAGGAGCTGGCCGACGAAGCCGGCGTGACCACCAGCCTGGTCGAGATGATGCTGGGATTCCGGGGCTGGTCGGCCGTCGCCCTTCACCCCGCCGGCACCGGAGGCATGCTGCTCAAGAGCCGGTACACAAAGCTGCTCGAGAACGCTCGGGACCTGGGCCGGGCGACGAAGGAGATGGGCCGGGATGGTGAAGCCGAAGTCTGAGCTGCGAGAGCCGGCCGTCACGCAGTCGAGTCAGGTGATCACGCGCCCGCGAGCCCGCTAATGGTGGGTGCCCCCAACCACGGCGGCCGCCCGCGGCCGACGAGGCGCCCCGCATGGGCTCGCTTGTCCGGAGCCGGAATTTGCGTCGGCTTGATGTCTTGCCTCGCGGTCGCGGGCACACTATCCCGAGCCTCTGCCCAGTCGGCGACCATCTTCAGCGACGGCTTCGAGAGCGGTGACTTCAGCGCCTGGACCAGCGTGGTTGCCCGTTCGGGGGGATCGGCAGCGGTTCAGTCGGTGGACGTGAAGACCGGAGCTTACGCGGCCAGCCTGTCGTCGGGCACCGCAGCGGGATCGGTGGCCTATCTCAGAAATACCTTCCCCGCCGGGCATGCAGACTTGACCGTTTCAGGGGACTTCAAGATCACCGCCGAGGGGGCGGCCAACAGCAATGTCCCGATCTTCCGGCTGTTCGATTCCGCCGGCACGCGGCTGGTGAGCTTCTACCGGCAAAACCAGGACTGGGACAAGCTCTGGCTGCAGCACAGCGGGACCTACAACTCCACCACCGGAACCCTGCCCCTGAACAGCTGGGCGAGAGTGGAGCTGCATGTGATCGCCGGAGGGGCCGGCGCCAGCACCGTCGAGGCTCGTCTGAACGGCGCGCCGATCTATGCCACCCAAACTGCTAGTTTGCCCAGCGGGGGAGTGGCGACGGTTCAGATCGGCAACAACACCTCTTCCCAAGCCTTCGGGCTGGTGGCCGACGATCTGAGCGTTTCAACGGGATCGAGCACCTCCGATAGCCCCCCCGACACCACGATCGATTCCGGTCCTTCGGAAACGGTTGCGAGCAGTGCGGCGAGCTTCACCTTCTCGTCCAGCGAGACGAGCTCGACATTTGAATGCAGCCTGGACCAGGCACTGTTCACCTCGTGCTCCTCGCCTCACGAGTACAAGTTCTTGTCGACGGGAAACCACGTCTTCGGGGTGCGCGCGACCGATGCCGCCGGAAACGTCGACGCCACTCCGGCGTCCCGGAGCTGGACCGTGAGCTCTACCGGCCTGAAGCTTCTCATTGCCGATCTGCGCAACCGCCGTCTGGTGATCACCGACCTCGACGGAAGGCTGGTCTGGAAGTTCGACAACCCGACCGGACGGGACCACCCCGACTCCGGCCCCCTGGGGGTTCGCTGGCTGCCGGGCAATCAGATCCTGGCCACTTTCGGCACAGGTGAGGTGGGTGTCATCGACGTGGCCAGCAAGACCTGGGTCTGGAAGACCAGCGGGTATAACGCCGACTGGTTCCAGTCTCCCTACGACGCCGAGATCCTTCCCGACGGAAACCTGGCGGTGGCGATGCGCTACAACGAGGGCGGGAGGATAGTCGTCTACGATCGCTCGACCGGCAAGGTGGTGTGGAGACATCTCCTCAGCAACGCCCACTCGGTGAAGTTCCGTACTGCCGAGCAGAGCTACAACTCGCCGTACCCCACTCTTCTCGTGGGGGGCTGGGGGTCCATCCGGGAGGTCGCCTACCGGCCCAACGGGGGCCAAAACGTGACCTGGAGCGTAAAAACCGAATTCACGCACGACGCGATCGTGGTCGAGAACGACCTGGTTTTGACCACCGAGGGCTACTACATCCAGAAGATCGACCGGCAGGGCGGCCAAATCTGGAGGCACTCCACCCCCCAGGAAAACCGGCGAATCGTGGTCAACCCCGCCGGGGGCTACATCTACACGGTGGGCGAGGGAGACCGGATCGAGTTTCGCGACATCGGGGGAAACCTCGTGCGGCAGTGGTCGGCATTGAGCGACGGGTCCAGCCTCGACTACCCTTACGGGCTCCAGCTCATCGACTTCACCGGCTAGGGGAGTACACCCCGGCGTGGCCGCAGAGCTCCTATGCGACGCCGACGAGAGCAATCGCTCTCATGATCTGACTTGCGATCTGCTCCGAGGCCTCGTAGGTGGGCATCGATCGGGGAATGCGCAGCAGAAACACCGGCTTGTGCTCCAGTGCCCTGGTCAGAAGCGCATGCTTTTGGGCGAATGGCTCGGGCAGGGGAACCAGCGCGGTGGCCCCCAGCGCAGTGAGCACCTGGCGTGAAGTTGGCGACAGCTCGGCATAGAAGTTTCCGATCAGCCGGCCGGCCATCCACGCCGCCCCCCGCTCCTCCAGCACCAGCTCGGTTCCGGCAAAGCGCTCCATGAAGATGATCGCCCCCAGGGGTGCGCTCGTGGAGATGCGGCTGAAGGCCTTGGCCGGTCTGACCATCATGTGTTCCGGAGACCACCTGCGGCTGAAGGCGGCTAGACGCGGGAACCGGGTGACCACCGGATGCGCCGCGGTGGCGATCCTGCCCATCAGGCCCGAAAAAGCAGCGGGAACCATCGGCTTATGCCTGCCCACGAACAAATGGGGATACACCAGCCGGTGGTGGGGCTTGATGAAGATCGGTTTGGCAAATCCGAGGAGCCGGCCGTCGTCGGACACAAAAGCCCAGTCGTCGCCCATGAACGATCCCTCCTCGGCTCCGATCAGCAGCCCCGCAAGCGCGCTCGTCTTGCCGGTGCCGCCCCATGCGGGAAGGGCGATCCCGAACCCCCGGTACTCGAAGGCGGCCGCATGAATCATCGCGGCCCCCCGCCGCGCCAGGATCAGGTCCATTATCGGCAGGGCGCTGGTGAGCAGCTCCCCTTTTCCGCTCAGGTGAAACCCGCCGGCTCCGTCCAGCGCGACCTGCGTGCGTGCCGACCTCAGGTACACCGCGGCCGACGTGTACCGGTAACGGTCCTCGGCGTAGGCGGCAGCGTTCATCGGCTCGCCGGCCTCCGTGATCGTGAGATCGAAACTTTGCAGCCCTTCCACGGCGAACGGCTCGAACATCTCTTGAAATATCGCCGCCGAGGGAGCGCTTCGGGCTATCCGCAGTGACGCATAGCCGTGGACGTCGAACTCGAGCCAGCTCATGCCCGGAGCCGCCGTCCGGCTCGTCCGGCGGAATCGGCTGTCGGGACGGCAGCCGGGAAGTGCGGCAGCGAACGAGAGTGCCGGGGAGCCTTATCGATACCAGCCGCGGTAGCGAAAAAACTCGGTCCAGCAGCGGCGATTTCGCTCAAGGGTCTACCAATCAATAGTGTGCATACGTATTATATAGGTAACACTGGGTTGCACTCAATCGCCGGATGGGAGTAAAAGGCTGGGTTGCAGGAAGATGTTTTGAGGGCTGCCGCGGGTCGATCTTCTAACTCTTTTAGCGGCGCGACCGGCCGGGGCTCGGCGTAAGTGCTGGTCTAGCGCAGTCGCCGCCTCATGAGCAGTAAGGGAACTCGGTCGGGCTCTGCCGCGGTCGACGACAGAGTCTTCCTGGCTTGGGACTATCCCGTTTTCGCTCTCCTGACCATCCTCAATGCCGCAGTGTTCGGTTATGCGCTCTTCTACTGGTTTGTAAGCCGGGGGCCCTCCGCCCACCCGGTGCTGTTCGGCCTGCTCAGCATTCCGTTGGTGATGACGATCGCCGCCTACGAAATCAGGTGGCTTACCCTTCCGTTCATGAGCAGGCCGAGGGCGGTTCCCGCCCGCGAGGGGTGGAAGGTGGGGGTCGCCACCACATTCGTGCCGGGTGCTGAGCCGATCGAGATGCTCGAGACCACCTTGAGGGCCATGGTCGCCATGGACTACCCTCACGAGACGTGGGTTCTCGACGAGGGAGACAACGAGGAGGTCAAGGCCCTGTGCCGACGTCTTAAGGTCGGACATTTCACTCGCAAGGGAGTGAGCCGCTATCAGACCCAAGGAGGACAGTTCGGAAGGCGCACCAAGCCCGGCAACTACAACGCGTGGTTTGAGGAGGTGGGGTTCAGCAGGTACGAGCTAATCGTTGCCTTCGATCCGGACCATGTGCCCCGCAAGGAATTCTTGTGTGAGGTTTTAGGGTACTTCGACGATCCGGGCGTCGGGTTTGTCCAGGCGCCACAGGTTTATTACAACCAACCCGCCAGCTTTATCGCATTGGGGGCAGCTCAGGAGACCTACGCCTACTACTCCTCGATCCAAATGACCAGCTATGCGCTGGGGTACCCCATCGTGACCGGATGCCACACTGCTCATCGAGCTTCGGCGCTGAAGGAGGTCGGAGGATTTGCGCCGCACGATGCCGATGATCTGCTCATCACGATCCTGTATCGAGTTGCCGGGTGGAGGGGTATCTATGTGCCCAAGAAGCTGGCGGTGGGTTTGGTGCCGGTCGACTGGCGAGGCTACATAACCCAGCAGCGGCGCTGGGCGCGGTCGGTGCTCGATGTGAAGTTTCGTGTCTATCCCCAACTGGCCGGCCGGCTTCCCTCGCTCGAAAGGGTCACCGGATTCCTTCACGGTTTGTACTATCTGCATGGTCTGGGCACTGCTTTGACCGTTCTGGTTTTGGCTTATTTGCTTGGCACAGGTATCGCCCCTCGGGTGGTTTCCCCGGCTACATTCTTGTGTCTCTTGCTCGTGGCGGGCGTCATTCAGATCTGCGACCTGTACCGGCAGCGGTTTTTTATCGATCGAGCAACCGAGGCCGGGTGGCATTGGAGAGTGGCGGTCCTGCGCTTTGCCAAGTGGCCTTACATTTTCCAGGCGCTGAACGACGTGATCTTCCCTCGGATACGGCCTTACGAGATCACGATGAAAGTTAAGACCCAAACTGGTCGTTTTGTGCTCGCCCGGAGCCATTTGTTTGTAGCCGGCCTCTTGAGCATGTGCTGGATCGTCGGGAGCGCGCTGGGGCGGATCGATAATCCGGTTCTTCACGTCATCGCTGCGTTATGGGTGCTCGCATCGATCGGCGTGGTCCTGACCGAGCTGCTGACCTTCCCGGAGCCGTTCGACCTCGAGTTGTGTGAACGGGCTACGAGGGCATCGACCGACCTAGACCTGAGCGCGGGAGTTCGGCTTTAAGGGGGGGCGCCGGACTCATTGTCAGACCTGTTGATGCATGCGGCCAGGCGAGTGCAGAAGGAGCATTCACGGAGGTGCCGCCACCGTGCGAGAGTCATGCCGCCCT
>JBBDRH010000259.1:0-1067 GCA_040905645.1 Actinomycetota bacterium | reverse complement strand
AGCGAGCCGGCGCGCTAGGCCTGGCGTTGCCGGCGCTGGCGACGCTGGACTTGACAACGGCAACCTCGGTGCTTGCCCAGGAGGATATCCTGGCCAACGTCGCCGAAACCGGCATGCTCGTGGCGCTGGAGCCCGAGCCCAAGCGCGGCGGCATCCTGCGTACCGCCTTTGGCGTCACCACCACGAGCTACGACATCTACCAGGGCGGCAATATCGCCGTGCTGACGCATATGTACGACGGCCTCGTCCGCTTCAATCCGCTCGATGGCTTACAGACCATCATCCCCAGCCTGGCCACGAGCTGGGAGATTTCAGACGACGGCTTGACCTACACGTTCCCCTTGCGGGAGGGAGTCACCTTCCATGACGGGGAACCATTCACGGCCGATGATGTGGTGGCCACCTTTAGCCGCGCCATCTTCCCACCCGAGGGCATCATCAGTGTCATGCAATCGTTCTTCCGATCGGTTGAAAGCGTCGAGGCGGTCGATGAGGCAACCGTGCGGTTCACTCTCTCCGAGCCGCAGGCCGATTTGCTGACGGTTTTTGCCGCCCCCTTCAGCGTCGTCTACTCGAAAGCCGCGCTGGATGCCAACGACCAGGATTTGCGAGGCGTTATCGCGCCGGGGACCGGTCCGTTCGTTTATGAGGAATACAACGAAGCCGAGCGGTGGGTCTTCGCCCGGAACCCGGACTACTGGAACCCTGAGCTGCCTTATCTGGATGGTTTGGAGCTGTTGCATGTTGCCGCCTGGTCCGACCGCGGGACCGCGGTCCTGACCGATCAAGCGGGCTTTTCCTGGAACGTGTCGGTAGAGACCTTTGCCGAAGGGGAGCAGCGAGACACCATCGGCGCCAAGCAGGTGCCCAGCGTCGGTTGCTACACCCTCTATATCAACACCGAGCGGGAGCCGTTCAATGATCCTCGGGTGCGCCGGGCGATGCACTTGGCGCTCAACCGGCAGGCCGTGATCGCGGCGTTCCGCACCCAAGAGTCCATCGCCTTGACCCGCTGGGTGTCGCATGCCAGTGAGTTTGCGATGCCGGCGGAGGAGATCGCGCTGTTG
>JBBDRH010000258.1:0-1069 GCA_040905645.1 Actinomycetota bacterium | reverse complement strand
TGCCGTCCCAGCGCTCATGGCACTCGGCGATTGCCTCGCTGATCGCCGGTCCGAGGTCGAGCATGTCCCCGAGCTGCAGGGCGACGTCCCGACACACCTTCTGAGGAGCGCTGGGACCAGCGAGCGCCAGCTGCACGATCTTGCGGACGCGCCGCAGGGGCGGTTCCCCCTCACCGGCCTTGCTCAACACGAACGTGGCAACCTGGAATTGATGCGTCGGGTCTTTTGTGACGATCTGCTCGCCGAACGCGATGTCGTCCTTGAAGAATTCCGCGAAGGCCGCTCCTTCGATGGTGCAACCGACGGTTCCGAGGAGCGCGACATAGTAGACGTCGCTGAGTTCCTCATCGCGGAGCCCCAATTCCTGTCCCAGCCACACGGCAAGGAGCGCGCGACGCAGCCCATGCTCGAGCGGCTGGCCCGTGGCAAGGTCCGTCGCGAGCGAGAGCGATGCTACGACCTCGGCCAGTCGCACTCTGCCCCCCGATGAAGATGGGTCGATCATGAGCCTGCTCCACCGGGGCATAACTGGTGCATGGCACTCTAAGGCAGGCTCGCTCGACCGAGGGCGAGAACAGCACCTGCGCCCCTCAGGGGCCAGGGGTGAGATCCACCTCCTGTCCTCAGTCAGCGTCCCCCCCTTTACCCCACCCTCCCTCGCGCTACGAATCGGGCGGGACTTAGCTCCCCTCAGCCGCGAAGGGGCACTCCAGCTCCTGCCCCAGCCAGTGCCGTTCGCCCCCCTGTGGGGGCGCCACCCGACTCGTTGGCTATAGCTCGAGCCTCGATACTAAGAAGCCGACCGACCTTAGCTTTCCTCAGCTGGGAAGGGACTGGTGGTCTGCTCGACGTGAAGCGCGCTTGCTGCCCCCTGGGAACGGGCTTGTCATCCAGCGCACCCTCCGGCGGCTCCGTGGGTCCTGGGTGAGCGACGGCATGCGCCAAGGGTAAGAGTGTCAGCGCCGCGTGCAGAGGTACCGGATAGCCTCCCCCGCCCCCCGCAATGACTTCCGATGCGTCTCAGGCGGTTCTATGAGGGAGGCCGGCCTGCACCCCCCCACCCTCCTGA
>JBBDRH010000257.1:0-1069 GCA_040905645.1 Actinomycetota bacterium | reverse complement strand
CCGGCAGGTGCTCGAACAGGGTCGGGGAGGGATGGTACTTGTCCCGGAAATCGCCCTCACGCCGCAGACGGTCCGTCGTTTCTACCGGATCTTCGGCGACCGGGTGGCGGTGATCCACAGCCGCCTGAATGAACGGGAGAAGTTCGAGGCGTGGCAGGGGCTGCAGTCAGGCAGGAAGCAGGTCGTCATCGGCCCGCGGTCTGCTGTCTTCGCCCCGGTCAAGAACCTCGGGCTCATCGTGGTTGATGAAGAGCACGACGGCTCCTACAAACAGTTTGATCCGTCACCACGGTATCACGCAAGGGATGTGGCGCTGATGCGCGCCAGTATGGAGGGTGCCAGTATGGAGAGCACCAAAGAAGGCGCAGGAATGGAGCGCGCTAATGAGGGAGCAGTGGTGGTGATGGGCTCGGCCACCCCGTCGATGACCAGCCTGCAGGCGGTGCGCAGCGGCAAGCATACGCTCCTGCAGCTTCCCACGCGCCCGGCGGGGGAGATGCCGGATGTGAAGATTCTCGATCTCAAACAGTACAAATCCGCCATGCGGGGCCCCTTGACGGTCGAACTGCATGAGGCGATCTCCGGAGCGTTGGAGCGGAAGGAGCAGGTGATCCTGCTCTACAACCGGCGGGGGTTCGCCTCCTATATGATCTGTGAGGAGTGTGGCCATATTCCCGAAAGCCCCGACTGCTCGGTGAGTCTGACCTATCACAAGAAGAAGAACATGCTCCTCTGCCACTACAGCGGGTACGCGCGCAAGGCTGATACGCACTGCGAGAGCTGCGGGTCCGCGCAACTGACCACAGAGGGCAGCGGCACCCAGCAGATCGAGGCGGAGATCGCCACGCTGTTCCCCGATGCCCGGCTGCTGCGGATGGATCGCGATACCACATCCGGCAAACACGCCCATAAAGAGATCTACCAGCAGTTCCTCAGTGGCAAAGCCGATATCCTCATCGGTACACAGATAGTCGCCAAAGGGCTGGACTTCCCGAATGTCACCGTCGTGGGGGTGCTCAACGCCGAGACGGAGCTGGCATTCCCCTCATTCCGGTCGGGCGAGCGGATG
>JBBDRH010000256.1:0-6279 GCA_040905645.1 Actinomycetota bacterium | reverse complement strand
TTAGCCAGCTCATGCGCATCTAGATCCTCCTTTGCAGCACCGACTTGGGCCAGATGTTCCTCTAGTCCTCGAGTCCCGGTGTCGTATCGATCCAAGGCGCCATCGGTGAAAAACATGACGACCTCGCCGGGTTGTAGGAGAACGGATTCATCGCTGAAGGTGGGGTCCTTGAACCCACCGAGAAGGGTTCCCTCTCTCCCGAAAGATTTGACCTCCCCCGCTGATCCAATAATCAACGGTTGAGGATGCCCTGCCAGACTGATCGTTAAACATGGGGTCTCCTCATTGAAGACCAATACCGCGCAAGCCAAAGTACAAAACTGAAATTTAGGAACTTGACGAATAATTGTCGAGTTCACCATACGAAGCATCGCGCTGGGCGACTGCGCTTCGGAAGCGGCCGCTCGCAGAGTGTATCGAACCATGGAGGTGAAGATCGCGGCTTCCGGGCCCTTGCCGCAAACGTCCCCGATGGCGAGGAGCCAGCGCCCCGAGCCTACGTAGATCACATCGTAAAAGTCGCCGCCGATCTCACCCTCGGCCGGCACGTATCGGGCCGCGAGCTCGACTCCCGGGATGTCCGGCAGCTCCGGCGGCAGGAGGGACTGCTGGAGGATATGCGCCGTGTTGCTTCGCTGCTCGTAGAGCCGTGCGTTGTCGATCGCCAGGCCGGCACGCCGAACGATGTCCTCGACGAGGACGAGATCGTCCTCGGAAAATCGTCTTCCGGACTCGGCGGTGACCAGTGAGATTACGGCAACGATTTTCCCTCTGGCGGGGATGGGAACCACCAGCGCCGATTTTGGGTCAAGCTCCCTCATCAGAGCCAGATGCCGCTCGTCCCTCGCGGAGGACCTCAGCATTTGTTCGGGTATCTCCCGCAACAGCACCGGTTCACCGGTTCGGGCGACCCGGCGTACCCCTTCCGAGGCTGCGGCGTCATAGGCGAGAAGCCTTTCCACGAGCTCAGCCCTGGACGCGTCGGCATGCCTGAACGCGGTGCGCTGAATTGAACCGTCATCATGGATCTCCATCAGCGAGCAATAGTCGGCAATTTCCGGCACCACCAGGCCTGCGACGCGGTCCAGTACGGCGTGTGCGTCCAGCGAAGCGTCGAGAAGCGCAGTTCCGACCTTGTTTAGGAGGGCCAGCCGGGCCCGGCTCTCCCTGAGTGCCAGCAGGCTCTCCTGGGTGGCGGTGACATCGCGAAAGAAGGTGATGGTGCAACGAACCTGCCCGTCCGGCTCCTTGATCGGCCGGGAACGGACTTCGGACCACCTCTCAGCCTCGGGTGACGAATCCCGCCAGTAGCGAAGAATCGCCGGCGGAGGATCCTGGCCCTCGTCCGCCAGGCGGTTGGGCAGTCTTTCGGCAGGCACCGGACGCCCGTCGAGGTCGAAGATCTCGTAGTGGCGGGTGATGCGGTGGGAGGGAGTCTCCAGTAGCTCCTCGACCGAGTCGAAGCCGAGTGCGGTGGCCGCGTGCTCGTTGGCCCAGACTATTTTGCCGCCGCGCTCCCGCACGATCACTCCCTCATCGACGGAGCCGAGGGCAGCGGCCAATTCATCGAGGGTCAGGTGGGGCGGAGCACACGACGCGTCGGGGGAATCATCATCCGGAACGGTTTCGAGGTTGATTCCAGCCGGCGCCATGGTCGCAACAGTTTAAGTGACGAAAGGACCTTCGGTTTGTGGTACGGACTACTGAACGGTCAGGGGCCTTTCCTGAGGCAGCAGATGGACCCAGGTGTTACCCGGCGCCAGCTCCACGGTGTTTCCCGACGCGTCGGTCAACGTCGTGTTGTCGCCCAAGGAGGCACGGTTCCACGTTCCGGTGACGGAAGTGCCTCCGCGCAAGATCGTCGCCTCGCCGCTGCCGACCACAGTCGTGTCCAGGGTAAGGGCGCCCGAGGCGTCGCGGACCGTTCCGGGAACCACCTTGACCTTCATCACCACAACGTTGGCCGCGCTCACCTGCGCACCACTGTTGACCTTGTGAGCGGTGTCGCCGTGGAAGCGGAGGTAGCGTTTGCTGGCGGGGTCGTAGGTGTACCTGACGTTGACGGCGGGCGAGTAGGAGAAGGTCACGGAGTTACCCGGAGGTGGAGCGGGTGCTCCCGTGCCGCCGGCAGGGCTTGGCGGTGGATTGAGGACGTCGGCGTTGAAAACGAATCCGGTCTTGGGCGGCCCCTCCACGTCCTTTGCCGGAGGCAGGTTGCGAAGTTTGTCGGTGGAGGAGAACAGGTTGTAGGGCGCCCTCCGGGAGCTCTCCCGGGTGTAGGCGTCGGGGTTGGAGCCATGCACCAGGTTGATCACGCCCTCTGTCGAGGCCACTTTGTTGAGCACCTGAGGGTTGGCTCCCGAGTAGCCGAAGAGCACCGGTTTGTATTCGAGCAGGATGTCGGGGTCGACGGTCCGGGCGCTGCGCACCGCACCAAGGGTCGGCGCGTCGGAGCAGTGGAAGATTGAAAGGAACCGCGTCAGACCGCCCTCGCCGATCTCCTCCCAGACGATGTCGGCAGCCTCAATGCCTGCCTGAGGCCTCGACGGAGGTGCATTGTCGATCTTGACCGCCAGGGCAGGCCGCGAGATGTCGATGGTGGTCTCGACACCGGTGAGCGGGCACAGCGTTGGCCCTTCAGGGCTTTCGCCGGCAGAAGGAGTGTCCCCATCGGACAGCTCGTCTCCGCCGCATGCTGCGAGGAGAAGTGCGAGCAGGACAACGCTGAGGACTCTGCGCATTTCCAAGAACATAGCATGTAAGAAGCCCGGTGGGCTCGTCATTCGAGATCCTTCAAAGCGCCGAGGTAACAGCCGGCCACCTTCTCCACCAGGGCGCCCCAGTCCAGCTCTGAGGATCTCTCGTTACCCTTTTTCACCATCTCTTTCGCCATCTCCGGGTCCGAGAGCACCGACCCCAGGGCCTCCGCGGTGGCGGGGACGTCGCCTGCGGGAACGTGGAGCGCGGCGCCCGCCGACGCCAGGAGGTAGCCCGGAATGTCCGAACAGACGACCGGCACTCCCGCCGCCATGGCCTCGGCCAGCACGATCCCAAACGATTCCCCGCCCAGCGATGGAGCACAGAACACGTCCGCGGCGGCATAGATTCCGGGAAGCTCCTTCTCGCTCACCGGACCGAGCGCAGTCACCCACTTCGGTACGTCCTTTGGCGCCGGCCCGACCACCACCAGGCCCAGCTTGCGCGTGCCTCGAAGCCTGTCGACTGCCTGGACCGCAATCTCAAGGCCCTTGCGCGGCTCGGGGCGGCCGACGAACAGCACAAACGGACCGGCGGCGGCCAGTTCGTCAGCCGGAGCCGCGCCCGCCCATCGATCCTTTGTGATTCCGTTGGGGATCAGCCGATAATCGCCGGGGAAGTAGGTGGAGACGAGTTTTCGGGCCGCATCGGAAACGGCGATCCTGCAGGAGATCTTCTCCATCAGAGGCGCCAGAACGGGCCTGGCAAACCGGTATGCGAGGCTGCGCTCGGCAGAGGCGTGAAAGGTTGCCACCACCGGCACACTCGCCCGGCGCAATGCCAGCAGCGAGACACTGGGGCTGGCCGGCTCGTGAATGTGGAGAAGGTCCAGGTCTCCCCTCCCCAACCTCTCCGCCAGCCGGCGGTCTGCCGCCCTGGAAAGGCAGAGCCTCGCCACCGAGCCGTTGTAGGGAATTGCGAACGTGCGACCGGCGACGAATATATCGGGCTCGGAGTTGGTCGCCGGGGCAATGATCTCCACCTCGTGGCCAACGTTGTTCAATGCTTCGGTGAGGCCGAGGATGTGGCTGCGCACCCCTCCCGGAAAGGACCAGTCGTAGGGGCAGACCATGCCCACCTTCATTCGGTAGACGACTCCCTGCCGGCGGGTTCCTGAGCCGGCTGCCTTTGATCCACGGCAGCTCCGACCGGCCGCTCTTGATCCACGGCGGTTTCGGCCGGCTGCTCTCGATCCACGTCGGCCTCGCCCGCCTGACCGAGGGGCGCCGGCTCTACCGGCGACTCAAGCCCCGGAGGCGCCGGCTGGGGGGATGAATCGCTCTTCCTGCCGCGGGGCGGCAGGTGTGCCTCGTCGGCGGGCCAGTTGGTCATGAAAAGGTGCCACTGCTCGGGGGCGCGTCTCACCATCTTCTCGAGAACCCCGGCGGTGACCTGTGCCATCGAGCGGACGTCGGCCTCGGCTTCCCCGCTGAGCTCGTAGGGAACCCGTTCGAAATATATGTCGAAGGTTCGGCCGTTCTTTGTGATCGCCCCGGCGATCAGCGGAACCTTCTTTTGGACCAGCAACATCGCCGGCGAGACCGGAAACGTGGTGCGCTCTCCGAAGAACTCCACCCAGATGCCTCTCCTGCCCAGGTCCCGATCGGAGACCAGCGCCACGCACTCGCCGGCGTCGAGGACGTCGGACAGCTTTTCCCTGACCCACTTGCCGTTGCGCGCAGGCAGGACCTTGAGCCCGTGCCTCTCGCGGATGCGGGCAAACCACTCGAACAGTGCCTTGGGGCGAAGAACCTCCGCCACCGACGTGAACGGCCAGCCCTTGGCTCCCACCCAGGCCACTCCCAGGTCGTAGAACCCGAGATGCGGTGTGATCACCAGGATCCCCTTGCCCTCCGAGAGCGCATCCTCGATGACCTCGAGCGAGTTGCCCACCGGCTCGACCATCTTCATCAGGTCCTCGGGCTTGTAGCGCCCGAGCCTGAAGGTCTCCAGCCAGTACTCGGCGTAGGACAAGAACGCGGCCTTCACCACCTCGTCGAGGTGGTCGCCGGTGCCCACGACCCGTGCCAGGTTCTTCTCGACCACGCCTCGCTTACCGTGAGCTTTTCTGTAGGCCAGGCGCCCCCCCATGTGCGCGAACCAGTAGGCGACCGGGCGCGGCGTGTGTTCGGCCAGCCACGCCCCCGCCCTGAAGCCGAAGTACACGGCGGCCGGTCCCGGGCCACTGGCAAAAGGACTGGTCAAGCCTGTTTCGCCTGCTGCCAGACGTGCACGAACCTCTGGACGAGCGTGACCGCAGAGGCCAGTGCGAGCAGGGCAAGAGCCGGCACGAGCAGGTTGAAGACCAGGCCCGCCGCGACAACGGCGATTCGCTCCGGCCGCTCGGCGATACCCACCTTGCACTCGAAGCCCAACCCCTCGGCCCTGGCCCGCACGTAGGAGACCATGAAGGCGAGGACCATTGCCCCGAGAGCCAGGCTCGCACCGGGCTGAGAGATCCCCAGGGCCGCCGTTTCCCCTACAGAGGCGTCGGACCCCAGGGTGAAGCGCCAGATCAGGCCGGTGAAGATCGCGGCATCGGAGAGGCGGTCGAGGGTCGAGTCCAGGAAGGCTCCCCGCATGGAGCTGGTCCCGGTCGCACGAGCCACGACTCCGTCGAGAGTGTCGAACAGGGCGCCGCCGACAAGCACCAGCCCAGCCGTGATGTGGTGACCCGTGGCGATGACGTAGGCGGATGCCAGCGTAACCAGGAAGCCCAGGACGGTCACTGCGTTGGCCGACAGGCCCGTTCGGGACAGGGCTTTGCCGATGGGAACTATCACCCGCTTGAACGCGGCGCCAAAGATTCTTTCGAGCATAGTCCCCGCGTAAGCATATAGAGACTGCCGTTCCCGGCGCACCGCCCGCCCCCGGCCGGATGGGCTTTGTTAAGGTGAAATATAGAATGCCTTCATGAAGACCTACGCTCCCGAGAAGATTCGCAACGTCGTCCTGCTGGGACACCAGGGTTCCGGAAAGACCACGCTTGCCGAGGCCCTGCTGTTTGTCAGCGGCACGATCACGCGCATGGGATCGATCCAGGAAGGCAACACCGTCTGCGACTTCGAGCCTGAAGAGGTCAAAAAGACGATCTCGGTTTCGCTGTCGATGGCCCCGTTCGAGTGGAAAGACCACAAGATCAACCTGATGGACTCGCCCGGCTACGCCGACTTCATAGGCGAGGCCCAGGGGGCCCTCAGGGTGGCCGACGCCGCCGTGCTGGTGATTTCCGCGGTCGATGGGGTGCAGGTTCAGCACGAGACCCTATGGAGGCTGGCCCGTGCAGCCGACATTCCGAGGTTCGTGTTCATCAACAAGCTGGACAGGGAGCGCGCGGACTTCCACGAGATCCTGAAGCAGCTCTCCGACCGACTCGGCTCAGGCTTCGCCCCGATCGACCTGCCTCTGGGAGAGGAGCACGATTTTCACGGGATCGTCGACGTGCTTTCGGAGAAGGCGTTTCGCTACGAGAACGGCAAGGTGACCTCGGAGGAGGACATGCCCCCGGACCTCAAGGCCGAG
>JBBDRH010000255.1:0-6285 GCA_040905645.1 Actinomycetota bacterium | reverse complement strand
TTATGGGCTGCTGGGCGCGGTGCCGGGGCAGGGAGCCATGGTGAATTACGACAACATGTTGTTCGTCGTAGAGAAAGTACAGGGCCGGCGTATCACAAAGGTGCTGGTGGGCCGGGAAGGTCAGCCGTCCCAGCCGCTTTATCCGCACGGGCATTGCAGTGTTTTGTCGAGCTATGCCGGGACCACAGCCAGGCACAAAAAGCACAAGGACGATCAGCCCAATGACCGGGCCCTCCGCTCAGAGCAGCCCCCGGCAGGTTTGCTCATACTCCGGTTGGGTGGTGAGCAGACTCCCGATATCGGCTTCCGGGGGATCTAATCGTCGACAAAAGGTGCTGTCACGCCCGACCAGCCGGCGGCGGCGATGCGGTCATCAGCGATGGGGGCAACGTGGACGGCCGGCCGGGAGTCCTCGGGCGAGATTAGGGCTCGCCGCCGTGTAAGACTTAAGCTGAAATTGTGAAGAGACCGTCTGTGGTGTTGAGGTGATGACTCTCAGGGCTTCTTCGTCCCGCCGCTCGGGCCGCACCGCTGTTGATGTTTCCATTAGGCGCTCCTTCGGTCTTTTGTCCGGTTGCATCCTTGGCCTCGCCATCGTGCTGCCGATCTTTGCGGATAGCCCCGCCGGGGCACAGTCCTCCCCGCAACAGGTTTTGGTGGCCAGAGTCGATGGGGCGATCACGCCGGTAACCGCCAACTACCTCACCGAGGGCGTTGAGGAGGCCGAGCGGGGCGGGTATGCGGCATTCGTTTTGGAGCTCGACACGCCCGGCGGCCTTGATACGTCGATGCGCACGATCATCCAGGAGTTTATCGGTGCCGATGTTCCCGTCGTCGTGTACGTCAGTCCTCAGGGCGCTCGAGCCGCCTCCGCGGGGGCGATCATCACCCTGTCTGCTCATATCGCCGCCATGGCCCCGGCCACCGCCATCGGTGCCTCAACCCCGGTGGATCTGGAGGGGGGCGACGTCGAACGCAAGATCATCAACGACGCCGCAGCCTACGCCGAATCGATCGCGAAGCTGCGCGGTCGCAATGTCGATTTCGCCAAAGAGGCGGTTCGCGAGGGACGATCGGCAGGAGCAGATGAAGCCCTGGAGATTGGTGCCGTAGACCTCGTGGCCGGCTCCCTCGGGGAGCTCTTGGAGAAGATTCATGGGCGCGAGGTGAGCGTGGCTGGGGGAAGCCGCATGGTTACGATCGAGACTCGGGAAGCCACGACCGAAGCCTATGAGCTGGACTTGTTTCGGCGAATCCAGCAGCTGCTCGCCGACCCCAACCTGGCGTTTTTGTTCATTTCCCTGGGCACCCTGGCAATCATCTACGAGCTCGCCAGTCCCGGGATCGGCGCAGGAGGCATTCTTGGGGCCATTTTTCTCGTCCTGGGCTTTTTTGGACTTTCCGTTCTGCCGGTAGACGTTGCCGGGCTCCTGTTGTTCTTGGTGGCAGGGGCGTTGTTTGCCGCCGAGCTATTCGCGCCGGGAGTTGGCATCGCCGCCGCCGGCGGCGCGATAGCCCTGTTGCTCGGCGGCGTCTTCTTGTTCCGCGAGGCCCCGGATCTTCGCGTCAGCATGACGGTGCTCTTGCCGGTAACCGCGGTCGTCGCAGCCGGTGTGGTGGCGGCGGGCCGTTTGGTGGTGCGGAGCCAGGCTGGCCCATCGGCGATGACCGGAGAGCGGCAGTACCTGGGGAGGGTCCTGACCGTGGGCCGCTCCCATGGAAACCGTGGCCAGGTTCACATGGACGGAGCTTGGTGGAATGTTCGAAGCGACGCGACCGAGCTCAACGAGGGGGATGAGGTGCGGGTCGTCGGAAATGAGGGTCTCGAGCTCCTGGTAGAGCGGATTGAGCTCGGAGGATCGGCCGATGCCGATGGACTGGTCAGCGACCCCGGATAGGAGGAGTTATGGCTGAGGATTCGTTGCTTGGGATCGGTGCGGCGATACTGCTTGCGCTGTTCATCCTTGTCAAGTCGGTAAGAATCGTCGCCGAGTACGAGCGGGGGGTTATCTTCCGCCTCGGCAGAGTGGTGGGTGCCAAAGGGCCCGGATTGTTCTTGATAATTCCGATCGTCGACAGAATGGTTAAAGTCAACCTGCAGACCGTGACGTCCGACATTCCCCCTCAGGACGTAATCACTAAAGACAATGTCACGCTGAGGGTAAATGCCGTCACGTACTTCAATGTCGTGGACCCGGTCAAAGCGGTCGTGGTTATCCAGGACTACATGTACGCGACCTCGCAGGTGGCCCAGACCACCCTGCGAAGCATCCTCGGTCAGGTGGAGTTGGACGACCTGCTCCTGAAGCGCGACGAGATCAACCAGAAACTCCAGCAAATCATCGACGACCTGACCAATCCATGGGGCATCAAGGTGACGCTCGTCGAAATCAAGGATGTCGAGCTTCCCGAGGCGATGCGACGAGCGATGGGGCGGCAGGCCGAGGCCGAGCGCGAGCGGCGCTCCAAGGTGATCCATGCCAAGGGCGAGCTGGAAGCCGCCGAGTCCCTCGGGCGGGCGGCGGCAGTCCTCGAGACTCATCCTTCGGCGATGCAGCTCCGCCTGCTCTCGACGATGGTGGAGGTGTCGGCGGAAAAGAATTCAACCCTCATATTTCCGGTACCGATCGAGTTGCTGCGGTTCATCGACACGCTGCAGGACAGGGAGAGCCAGACTCCTGGTTAGGTTAGGGGCATCGCGCTAGACAAGCGCGGGCCGCTGCCCTCCCTATCGCTCTGTGGATTTCCGATGCCGTCCTTTGCTCCGTTCTTGAATGCGTCGTCGGCTTGGTTTTGGACCGGCCGGATTGGGGTGGTGGATTACCAAACGATGTCCTGGGCTGCCTTGGGAATCCGGCAAGGACTTTGACTCAAGGTGCTGCGATCGCCTCGAAACACCAAGGCCGCCTTCTTCCAGCCCCCGACGTCGTCCGGTGGTTCGAGGAAGAGCTGGCTCAGAATCCTCCGAGAGCGAAGCAGAGAAGGGTTTGGGATCCCTTGTTCTCACATACCCGAGAGAATTTCGGTTGCCAAGGCATTCGGCCTAGTGACGTCGATTGGCTCAATGACAAGGACGAGGCAAACGCCATCATCCGTGGGGCTGTAGAGCAGTTGCATCAGGAAGATCCCAAGAAATTCCAAATCAACTTTGTTGACCTGCGCAACGCTTTCAATGGTCACGAGTTGTTACACAGACCACACGTATCTGAACCCTATTGATTTTGGCAGCCCAGGCCAGGCTTTCTATCTCTGGGCTCTGGCAGATAACTTCAGTGCCCTTGGGCAGGTATTGACGTAGGAGCCCGTTGGTGTTCTCGTTCGATCCGCGTTGCCACGGACTGTGCGGTCGCAGAAGTACACCTGAACGCAGGTGTCGACATCGACCGTGAAGGTCGAATGGCTCGACAGCTCCTTGCCTTGTTCCCAAGTGATCGAACGGAGAAGGTTGTCAGGTAGACCCACGACCGCTTTTTTGATTGCCTGGTTGACCTTCTCGGCCTGTCGAACCCTCGGGCAGATGAAGCAGCAGCAGGCAGTTTAACTATCCGCAGCGAATCGATACGGAAAACAGAGTCGAGCCAATACCAGGCCCCTTGCCTAAGAGACATGGGAACTTCACACTCAGCGCCTCGACCACCCGGCCGTGCTGCGCCCACACCGACTGGGAGTCGGGTTGAGCAAAAATCGAGCGCACCGCGGTGGCCACCCACTGCTGAGCGAGAGCGGTGTCTGCTGACACACCCCCGCGGGAAACCGAACTCCGCCAGGGCCGGAACTCGCTTAGCGGCTACTCTTCGGGCTCTTCGAGGAACTTCAGAGTCTTGACCGCCTCGTCCAGCGCCCTCTTGTCCTCTTCATAACCGGTGTCGCCGGGCAGCTGCTCGGTCGATACCACGAACCCCTTTCCGTCCCTGTCGATCACGTAGCCGTAGGAGGGAGAGCCGTCGGGGCCCAGGCCCTCGCCGGTTGCGGTCACATCGAACTTGACCGCCCGGTGCTCGGCCACGATGGTGTCCTCGCGCAGGTTCGTCCGGTAGAAGAGGTCGTCGAAGGTTCCGTTCACGACCTTGTCGAACTCGTCCGGGCTGTCGAAGACCATGATCGCGGTGGACGGCCCTTCACTGGCCGGCGCCACCACGAAGGTTTCCTGGTCGGCCCAGCGGCAGGCATACTCACCGGTGCTGATCGTCCAGTTCTCCGGGTAATCGATCGAGTAACCCGAAACCGTGTTGGTGCAGGTGTCGTACTCGACCTCGGCCACGCTGGATTCGGTGGGGGTGGGGGCCGGCGACTCCGAGGCGTCCGGAGAGTCCGACTGGCAAGCAGTCAAGGCCAAAACAAGTACGAGCACGGTCGCGCGAAAACAAAGTGTCCTATTCATGGCGCCATTCTAGGAGACGGCGGGATGTTGTGTGCGCTACGGGCAGGCGGCCACAGTCTCCGCCGAGCAGGAATCGGTACCTGCAGGCGTTGCCGAAGATCGTGTCGTGCAACCCGGACTGTAGGGAATAAGCCCAAAATCGTTTAGTTGAAACGGTCACTGCGCGCCACTTCCAGACGTTTACAGACTCGGAGCGCAAAGATTACAGCTACCCAGGCCCCTTCCCAAGAAGATCTGCGTTTTCCAGACTTGACCGTTGCACCCCCGGCTGGTTTAGCCGGGGGGTATTACTTCTGCACACCAGGAATATAATCGAGGTCGGAACCGAGTAGTTTTTCAATGGTTCTCGGAACGGAGAATTGCCATGTTTGAACGTTTCACTGACCGGGCACGTCGGGTGGTCGTTCTAGCCCAAGAGGAAGCTCGACTGCTGAACCACAACTACATAGGCACCGAGCACATCTTGCTGGGGCTGATCTCCGAGGGCGAAGGCGTAGCTGCCAAGGCCCTCGAGTCGCTAGGTGTATCGCTCGACTCCGTGCGCTCCCAGGTAGAGGAAATCATCGGTACTGGTTCATCCTCGCCCCAGGGCCACATTCCATTCACTCCCCGAGCCAAGAAGGTTTTGGAGCTCTCACTGAGGGAGGCTCTTCAGCTCGGACATAACTACATCGGCACCGAGCACATTCTGCTCGGCCTCATCCGTGAAGGCGAAGGCGTGGCGGCACAGGTTCTGCAGAAGCTGGGCGCAGACCTCGGCAGGGTCCGGCAGCAGGTCATCCAACTGCTCTCAGGCTTCGGACCCTCTCAGGAGAAAGCTCAGAGCGGCACCGGCCCCGGCGCAGGTGAAGCTGCCTCACCGGGCGGTTCTCCGATTCTCGACCAGTTCGGCCGCAACCTGACCGCACTGGCATCGGGCAACAAGCTCGACCCGACGATCGGACGTGAGAAAGAGATTGAGCGGGTCATGCAGGTGCTTTCCCGCCGGACCAAAAACAACCCGGTCCTCATCGGCGAGCCGGGCGTCGGCAAGACCGCCATAGTGGAGGGTCTCGCCACGCGCATCGTCGCCAACGAGGTTCCCCAGACGCTCAAGGGCAAGCAGATCTACACTCTGGACCTAGGTGCTCTGGTCGCCGGTTCGCGCTACCGCGGGGACTTCGAGGAGCGCCTCAAGAAGGTGCTCAAGGAGATTCGGACCCGGGGTGACATCGTGCTGTTCATCGACGAGCTCCACACCCTGGTGGGTGCAGGCGCTGCCGAGGGAGCTATCGACGCAGCTTCGATCCTCAAGCCCATGCTGGCCCGGGGCGAGCTGCAGACCATCGGCGCAACGACGCTGGACGAGTACCGCAAGCACCTCGAGAAAGACGCGGCCCTCGAGCGGCGTTTCCAGCCGATCGTCGTCAACGAGCCGACGGTGGCTCACACCATCGAGATCCTGAAGGGCCTCAGGGACCGCTACGAGGCTCACCACCGCATCCAGATCACCGATCAGGCCCTGGTCGCGGCAGCGAACCTGGCGGACCGCTACATCTCCGACAGGTTCCTTCCGGACAAGGCCATCGACTTGATCGACGAGGCCGGCTCCCGGCTGCACATCCGTCGTGAGACGGCGCCGCCGGACCTGCGGGACATGGACGAGGAGATCGCCAAGATAAAGAAGCAGAAGGAAGAGGCGGTCGAGGCTCAGGACTACGAGAAGGCAGCCCGGCTGCGTGAGGAAGAAAAGCGCATGCAGTCCGAGCGTTCGGTCATGCAGACCAAGTGGCAGGCGGGCGAGGGCCAGGTCCTGGCAGAGGTCGGCGAGGAGGAGATCGCCGAGGTTCTGTCGATGTGGACCGGCATCCCCGTCTACAAGCTGACCGAGGAGGAGACTGCCAAGCTCATCAGGATGGAGGACG
>JBBDRH010000254.1:0-6288 GCA_040905645.1 Actinomycetota bacterium | reverse complement strand
GGGCTCGCAGGTGCTCGTGGATCTTTACGACGGCCTGGGCCAGGATCTGGCCGACCCGCTGGCCGGAGAGCGGCGGGTTCAGCTCCCGCCCCACCGCTGCCCCGCTCTTGTGATCGACCCGCACTCCGAAAAAAACGATCCTCTCGACCTTGTTGAGCGAGTAGTAGATGGCGTCGGTGATTCCCACCAGCCTCTGAGCATCGAAATATTCCTTCTCCGCGCTGGCGGTGCTGGCTTCCAGGCTGACGATGGGGAACTCGTTGCCCTCATCGTCCTGCCTGGTGGCATCCAGCGAGGGCCCGGTCCGGCGCACTTCGGCTCGCTTGAGCGCATCGATTGCCTTGTTACGTGCTACCCGGCACGCAAATATCGGGAAGGGGCCGCTGCTCTTGAATCCCTGCACAGCCATCGAGCTCCACGCTTCATCGACGACGCTCCAGGGGTCGATGCCGGCAACCACCTCGTAATCTCCCCTCCAAACACGTTGAACCGAGGCCCACATCAGGCGCCTGAGCTTTTCGTACTCACGCTTGTCCACCCCATCGGGGAGATCGGGGGCTCCTTGCACTCGACTCACCGCATTAGTAATCGAAATCCGGCCGGAGATCGAAAGCAGTCTGGCGATTCGCTGACATCGGGGGCTGGCCCTTTCGATTCCGGTGCCGATTCGGTTGCTCGTGGAGGTCCTATGAAACTCTAGTGCGGTGACCAGATCGGGGTGGGCAAGGCGAGGAAGTTACGACTTGGCTAAGGCTCGTCGTTCGGTCCGTGACACCCCGCACGTTAGGCAGGCCAACCGGTTTCCAGGACAGGTTACCGGTAATCTTGGCGCATGAAACAGCCGGCCCGAGCGCAGAAAAAGGGCCGGAGGCCCCCCGACCTGCCGCACGACGCGCCGGGGGCGGAGAGGATCCGAAAGTCGGAGCCATACCTGGAAGGGCTGTCCGCCCTGCTGTTTCTCACCCAGATCGTTCATCTCGTCTGGATGACTACTTATGTGGTTCCCGTGAAAATCTGGGGCATCTCGCTCTGGAGCCCGCCTGAGGCGCCGCTGGCTTTTGCCGACTACCTCGAGATCCCGGCGATCGTCACCACGTCGATCCTCTACCTGCGAACCCGCGACTGGAAGATGCTGTTCCTCGTGAACGTACAGCTGCTTCACATCTACTGGATCACGGACGAGATCATTCTCAACCGGAACACCTTGAACCCGATTCTGGCGTGGATGGCGATAATGATCGACTACCTGGAAATTCCGGTGATCATCGACACCTCACGCAGGTTCCTCAGCAGGGCCTTCGGGCACGCGGGTTAGCTCGAATCGGAGGTTCGATGCACCCTATCGACGCAGCTGAGCGGCGGGCCAGGCTGGCCTCCCGTCACCGCCTCGCTCCGATTCACAAGGCGGACGACCCGCTCCAGGTAGCGCGCGACCTGGTTGCAATCCACAGCACGGATGCCCCGAGCGTATACCTGGCTGCTCTTGCGCGCATGAAGCGGGGTAGCCTCGAGGCCGTCGAACGCGCTCTCTACGACGAGCGCTGCCTGGTCAGGGTCATGGGCATGCGCCGCACGGTGTTTGCGGTGTCGCGGGAGCTGGTGCCCGTGGTGATTGCCGCGTGCGGCAGGGCGGTTGGTGCCCGCGAGCGCCGCACCCTGCTCGCCATGCTCGCCGAATCAGGCCTTGCTGAGACGGATGAAAGCTGGCTGGAGGAGGCGGAAGCCAGCGCTCTGAAGGCTCTGGCGCTGCTCGGCGAGGCCAAAGCCGCCGAGCTGGCAGCCTGCGACCCGCGGCTTGGTGCCTCGATCGTCCTGAACGAGGGCAAACCCTACGAGGCGCGCCTGAAGGTTGCCAGCCGGGTGCTTACCTTGCTGGCGGCCGAGGGCCGCATGGTCCGTGCCCGTCCGGTGGGGTCGTGGAGGTCGAGCCAGTACCGCTGGTCGTTGATGGAGACCTGGATGGGAGAGCCGTTGGCCGAGTGGACCGCGGAGAGGGCGCAGGCTGAGCTTGCCCGGCGATGGTTGAGCACCTTCGGACCTGCCACCGTTGAAGATTTTCGCTGGTGGAGCGGCCTTACCTTGGGAGCGGTGAAGAAGGCGTTCTCTCAGCTCAGCCTTGCCGAGGTCGATCTCGGCGGAGCCTCGGGCTTCGTCCTTGCCGGCGACATCGATCCCGCCCCCCCGGTTGACCCGTGGGTGGCGTTGCTGCCGTCCCTGGACTCGACGCCGATGGGTTGGAAGCATCGGGAATGGTTCCTCGGCGACCACGGCCCGCAGCTGTTCGACACCACCGGCAACATCGGCCCGACGGTGTGGGCCGACGGCCGCATCGTCGGCGGGTGGGCCCAGCGCAAAGACGGTGAGGTGGTAATAAAGCTGCTGGAGGACGTGGGCACCGACGCGGCCGCCGCCATCGAGGCCGCGGCCGAGAACCTGGCTTCCCACATCGGACCGGTCAGGCTGGCGCCGCGGGCGCGAGTCCTGTCGCCGCTCGAAAAGGAGCTATCGCGATGAGCGCTGCGATATCACCCGGTCGTACTGCTGGCGCAGCAGGTCGATGACCGCCTGCACATCCTCCTCCGAGTAGATGTGCCGGGAAGCCCATCCGGAGTCGGGAAGCGGCCGGTGGGGCACCACCGTTCCCGCCGCCACCAGCCGGTCGCGTAGAGCCCTCGGGAAAGGGATGTCGGCCAGGTGGTCCCCATGAAGGTGTCCGAGCTCCCGCTTGCCCAGCCGGAACTGCACCGCGCCGAAGCGCCCCGGCCCCGTCTCCACGCCCTGCCAGGACGAGACCTCCTCGATGATCACCTGAGAAGCAGTCTTGGTCTTTTGCATTCGGTTCCTTTCGCCAGGGAGGCAAGGATGCACCTTCAAGTCGGCTTTAAGTCAAATCTCAACAAATGTTGCCTGGAACCACCGCACTATGATCAATCGGTGGAGGAGCGCCGGCGTGGATGATAACGGTCGCCATCACGAGCATGACCACGGTAACGAGCATGACCGCGGCGATCACCATCCCGAAGGCTTCCGCAGAATCCTGAGCACGCGGTTGAAGCCTCACAGCCACGACCACTGCATGCAGGTCGATCAGGCCCTGGAGTCCAGCGTCGACGGGATGCGCGCCCTCAAGATCTCACTGATCGGCCTCGGGGCTACTGCGCTTCTTCAGCTCGTTGTTGTGGCGTTTAGCGGTTCGGTGGCGCTGCTTGCCGACACGATCCACAACTTCGCCGACGCCCTGACCGCCGTCCCGCTTGCAGTGGCCTTCCGCCTGGGCAGGCGCGCACCCACCCGGCGGTACACCTACGGCTTCGGCAGGGCTGAGGATCTCGCTGGGATATGCATCGTTGCAACCATTGCCTTCTCGGCCGCATACGCCGGCTGGGAGGCACTCAGGCGTCTGGTTGATCCGCAACCCGTGAACCGGCTCGGCTGGGTGGCGGCGGCCGGTTTGGTCGGATTTATCGGAAATGCCTGGGTTGCCTCGTATCGGATTCGGGTCGGATCCAGAATCGGCTCCGCCGCGTTGGTTGCCGACGGCCATCACGCCCGGACCGATGCTCTGACCTCGCTGGCGGTGATTCTGGGGGCGGCCGGCGTCGCGCTGGGCATCCCGCTTGCCGACCCCGCTATCGGCTTGCTGATAACCGTTGCGATCGTCTTCATCCTGAAAGACGCGGCGACGGCGATCTATCGGCGCCTGATGGACAGCGTGGATCCTGAGCTGGTCGGCCTGGTCGAGGATGTGCTCAACGCGGTGGAGGGCATCCACCATGTGGATGCGGTCCGCATCAGGTGGGTGGGCCACGAGCTTTGGGTTGAGGCCGAGGTGGTCTCCGAAGGCGAGCTGTCCCTGGCGGAAACCCATCAGATAGCCGAGGAGGCTCATCATCAGCTGCTGCACAAGGTGCCTCGTCTGGCGAGGGCGACGATTCACTCCAACCCGAAGGGTGCGGGCGGGCCGGATCCGCACGAGCTCACGGCTCATCATTTCCGGAAGGCGCAAAACGGCGAAACCAACGCGAATGAAACGCAAATGTAACCCGTTTTTGGGTGCGCGATCGCTGTAAAGGCGTACTATTTATAGTGGTCCGAGGGTTCGGACCAACGGTAGGTGGAACTCAGAAGGACCTCGCCCCCACCGTCGAGCGCTGCCTGCCGCTACCGTTGAGCGAAGGTCGTGCGCCTGTGAATTTATCGATTCGGGTCAGCGTTGCCGTCGAGCGAATTTGCCAACCCCGTAATTCTCCGGACAACGTTTCACCCGGCGATCTTGACGAAACCGCCGCCTCTGTCAGCTACTGGGCCAGTGGTCGATCACCCCCGTTCGCGCCTCCCCACAGCCAATGACGTCCTCACGGGCTGTGGTTTCGTTGGACCCCCGAAGGGGGGGATGAGGCTTGGTTTGTTGGTCGAATTTAGGTTTGCAGGTGTACCGATAAGGGGTTGGCTATGGCTCCAAGATTTCTGGAAACAACCAAGACCATAAGACTTCAGAGCGTTAGTTCCGATCCGCCGACCACACGTGCGGGGACTTTGACGAAACCCGACGACCTAGAGCCCGGTGCAGTCTTTGTGGCCTGGCAAGTCGAGAAAGCGGAACCGATGCGCAGAGTTAGATCAGACTCCAAAGGCCACACCTCCGATCTATCCATGCTGCCGTTCGTGTGGCTCGGATGAACCCTGGGATTGCTGCGGTGAGCAGCCCAAAACTAGATCCGAGTGGAACCTTGGTACCGGATCCTATCCTCGCTCAGGGCGAGCCGGCCGAATTCGCCCTGCTCCCATCGGCGCCTCAGGATCTCTTTTCGGCGCCCGGCCCCCAGCCCCCCGCCCCCCGCCCCCTGCCGCCGGCGCCAGTTGAGCTCACAGCGACTCCCTCGAAGGAGTTGGGCGACCTCTGGAACATGTATCGGTTCTGGCGGAAGGGCATGGCGTAGAAAAATAGGCCGCCGGCCGAGTTGTCCGGCGCGAGAAGCAAACCAGTTTAAGCGAAAGAGCCGCCTGCGGGCGGCTCTTTCGTCATGGATCGTCATGGCGTCCGATCCAGTTTGTCGGTCCTCGGTGAGGAGTCCTTACTTTACCCATCGATCTATGGAACTGTCAACAAAAAATCTTAGGTAGTACTAAGAAAAGTCGTATACGCCAGCAATGATTTCGATATGCAAATTTTGCTTAAAGAAAAGCGCAAACGTGCCGATAGGTTTCGGACGAGACATTTCCCGTCCGACGGTTAGTTTTGCAAAGGGAGGGTACCCTGAAGATCGAACTGGTGATCAGTTCCATGTACACAGGGTCTCCGTCCAACCGGCGGGCGGCCTTTCGAACGGAAAGCCGGCAAAGGGCTAAAGCCCAACCTGAAGAGCCCGGTTAGCCAGATATCGGGACCACGCACAATCCCATAGCTTCACTCAACTTCATAGAAACCGAGTACTCCCAAGCCATGGGAGCTCATGGCTCATTCATTTTGCACATCGAGAGAAAAGGAGCCCTTTGCAGTTACCCCTATCTGGAGGTACATCTTGAGGCGAGTTATTTTTGTTTTGAGCCTGTGCATCACAGCTCAGTTTGGAATTACCGCTGCACATGCTTCAACCGATACCGCACGACCGATGATCGATGAGATCTTCGAGTCGACCTTTGCCGAGGAAGAGGCTCAACCGAAGGCGCAGGAGCCTGCGGTTTCGAGTCCCCCTCCCTCCGCTGGAACCGCGGGCCAGTCATTGACGGCGCCGGCCGTTCCGGAGCTCAACCTTCCCAAGCCCGCACCCGTCAAGGTGAGCTTGGATTCGGTGGGAACCGCCGGCCGGGACGGCGACGGATCGCCCGGGGAATCTTCGGGCGACGAAGCCGTCGAGGAGCCGGAAGAGGCTGAGGAGGAGCCCAGGGCGAAGCGTTCTACCGCTGCTGAGCGAGCGGGAGCGAGGAGAGTCTCCAGCACCGCCTACTGCCTGACGGGCACGATGGCCTCCGGCAGAAGGGTCTACCAGGGTGCAGCCGCTATGAACGGCACGCCTTTGGGGAGCAGGTATGAGGTGCTCGACGGGCCTCGTGCCGGGGAGACTTTCGTGGTTGAAGACCGTATCGGTCACGGGAGCGCGTTTGATATCGCGTATCCGGGCGATTGCGGGGGAGCTTACGGCTACGGCCGGAGAACCATCTCCATTCGGCCGGTGTGATTCAAGCCACAACGCAAAAAGAGGGGGCCCACTGTGTGGGCCCCCTTTACTGGGTCTTCGCGTTGAACTGGGGAGTGTGACTTCGAGCACTGTGTTCTGAGGATCCGCG
>JBBDRH010000253.1:0-1079 GCA_040905645.1 Actinomycetota bacterium | reverse complement strand
ATGATGTTGCTGTTAAAAGCGCCACAGAGCCCCTTATCGGCCGCGATGACGACGAGAATCTTCCTGCCCGTTTCCCGGCGAAGAAGCAGCGGGTGGAGCTGGGGGTCCGCTCTGAGGGCCAGGCTGCCCAACACCTCCTGCATCTTGAAGGCGTAGGGGCGTGCCTCCAGGATGCGCTCCTGAGCCCGGCGCAGCTTTGCGGCCGCCACCAGCTTCATCGCCCTGGTGATCTGCTGCGTGCTCTTGACCGACGCGATGCGCCGCTTAATATCCCGTAGTGTCGCCATCGCCTTTCTTGCCGTAGGGGCGCTGCTCGCTGCGCCCTTCAAGGGCAGGGCAAGCCCTGCCCCTACGATCCACGATGTTCAGGGTAAGCCCAAAGAGAGGGGGCTCGGCATCTTTACCCTAACCCCTTCACCCTATACCCTGTCTTTTAGGCGGCCTTTCTGGCCGCCAGAAACTCCGCCTTGCACTCCTGGGTCGCCTTGTCCATCTGGCCACGAAGCGCGTCGCTGAGCTCCCGCTTCTCCCGGATCTCATGGAAAATACTTGGATACCGACCCTCGACGAAGGTGTAGAGCGCCTCCTCGAACGCCGCCACGGCTTCGACAGGAAGCTCATCCAGGTGGCCGGCCGTCCCGGCATGGATGATGAGGACCTGTCGCTCCACGGGAAGGGGCGCGTACTGCCCCTGCTTCAAGACCTCGACCATCCGCCCCCCCCGGTTAAGCTGGGCTTGGGTCGCCTTGTCAAGCTCGCTCCCGAACTGAGCAAACGCGGCCATCTCACGATACTGGGCGAGGTCCAGCCGGAGCTTGCCCGCCACCTGTCGCATCGCCTTGATCTGGGCTGAGCCGCCGACCCGGGAGACAGACAGCCCCACGTTGATGGCGGGGCGAATGCCGGCGAAGAACAGATCGTTCTCCAGGTAGATCTGTCCGTCGGTGATGGAGATGACGTTGGTCGGGATGTAGGCCGAAACGTCGCCGAGCTGTGTCTCGATGATCGGCAAAGCGGTGAGCGAGCCTCCGCCCAACTCGTCGTTGAGCTTGGCCGCACGCTCCAACAGGCGCGAGTGA
>JBBDRH010000252.1:0-1079 GCA_040905645.1 Actinomycetota bacterium | reverse complement strand
GCTCGCTTTCTCCTTGCCAGCCGTTCGCAGACAGCCACCGTGCACCACTCTTATGCGGGGAACAGCAAGAGGCCGAGTCGCGAAAGCCGGGGGAGGGAACGCTCCCGGCTTTGCCGGTCGTTACGGCTGAGTCTCGAAAGGTTGGTTTAGGGATGCTCCCGGCTTTGCCGGTCGGGTTTACGGCCGAGTCTCGGGGTTTACGGTTGTGTCTCGGGGTTTTCGGCTATGTCTCGGGCTGACTTGAGGGTTCTGGGGTCAGTTGACCCTGCCATTCGGGTTTGACTGACTCCGGAATGGGTCAGCCTTCGGCTTGATTTGGTACTGGGGTCAGTTGGGCCGGCTATTCGGGGGCTACTGACCCCGGTACGAGTCGAGTGGCGGACTCAGCAGTCAAGTCGCATGAAGTGGTGTAACCCGCTCATCGGGAACTTCATTTAGCTCTTCGGGGCTTCGACCTCCTTCCGGGTTGCTCCGGCCTCCTCCTCGAGGAGGAGGCCGATCGATTCCGCCGAGAGGTATCCGCGGCCGAGCAGCCACTCATCGTTTTGCTCGATGAGCAGCGCTCCGATCAACCGGATCACGGAGTCGTCGTTGGGGAAGATGCCAACGACGTCGGAGCGTCTTGCGATCTCTTTGTTGGCCCGCTCGATGTTGTTGGTCGAGCGAAGCTTCGGCCAGTGAGCCTGGGGAAAGCGGTAGAAAGCCAGCAGGTCCGCCTCGGCGGCTTCGAAGAGATCAGCCACCTTCGGTGCCGAAGGCCGAAGCCGCTCGATCACCGAGGCGGCCCGCTCCCGAGCATCTTCGAGTCCCTCGGCGTTGAATATCTCCCGGAGCGCGGCACCGACCATGTTGCGCTGGCCTTTCTTGCAGTGGGCGTGCATGTTGCGGATGAAGTGGACGCTGCAGCGTTGCCAGGGGCAGCCGATGACCTTGGCGATCGCGGCCTTCAGCCCGAGGTGGTCGTCGGAGACCGCAAGCTGAACTCCCTGGAGCCCGCGGGCCCTCAGATCCCTGAGGAAGGCCGCCCAGCCGGCTTCGCTCTCTGATTCGGCGATCTCGATGCCGATCACCTCCCGCCG
>JBBDRH010000251.1:0-6351 GCA_040905645.1 Actinomycetota bacterium | reverse complement strand
CCGGCATCGACCCCTGGTTTCTGGCGGAGATCAAGCGGGTGGTCGATCTGGCCCTGGAAATTAAGGCAGCTCCGGAGCTCACCCGGCAGCTCGTCCGGAAGGCGAAGCGGCACGGATACTCCGACCGGCAGCTGGCTCACCTGAGGGGCACGGACGAAACATCGATCAGAGCCCAGCGCCTGGGGCTGGGAGTGGCCCCCACGTTCAAGAAGGTGGACACCTGCGCCGCCGAGTTCGAGGCCTTTACCCCCTACTTCTACTCAACCTACGAGGACGAGGACGAGGGGTTCACCTCCGGCAACCGCGCTATCGTGATTCTCGGCTCCGGCCCCAACCGGATCGGCCAGGGGATCGAGTTCGACTACTGCTGTGTGCACGCGGCTCTGGCGGTCCGCTCTGCCGGGTACGACGCGGTGATGATCAACTGCAACCCCGAGACCGTCTCCACCGACTACGACATCTCCACCCGCCTGTATTTCGAGCCCCTTACCTTCGAGGACGTGATGAACGTGCTGGACCGGGAGAAGCCGGCGGGGGTGATCGTCTCCCTCGGGGGCCAGACCCCACTGAAGCTGGCAAGGGCCCTAGAGGCGGCGGGAGTTCCGATCCTGGGGACGTCTCCGGACTCCATCGATGCCGCGGAGGACAGGGGCAGATTCACCGGCCTGCTGTCGAAGCTGGGTATCGCCCAGGCCCCGGGCGGCATGGCGGGATCTTTGGAGGAGGCGAAGAAGGTGGCGAGCCGGGTGGGGTACCCGGTCCTGGTCAGGCCCTCCTACGTGCTGGGTGGGCGGGCGATGGAGATCGTGTACGAAGAGGGGATGCTCGAGGACTACGTAAGGCGAGCCGCCAAGCTCTCCTCGGACCAGCCGGTTCTGATCGACCGGTTCCTGGAGGGAGCCATCGAGGTGGATGTCGACGCGGTGTGCGACGGCACCGACGTCTACATCGGCGGAGTGATGGAGCACATCGAGGAGGCGGGGGCTCACTCGGGCGACTCTGCGTGCGTGCTGCCGCCCTTTTCGATAGGGCCCGGCAAGCTCGCTCGAATGGCGGAAGCCACCGAGCAGCTCTCCCGGGCTCTGGAGGTCAAGGGCCTCATGAACGTCCAGTTCGCGGTCAAGGACGAGGAGGTCTACTGCCTGGAGGTGAACCCGCGGGCGTCACGAACGGTGCCCTTCGTCGGGAAGGTGACCGGCGTTCCGCTGGCGAAGGTTGCGGCCGCGGTGATGCTGGGGCAGAAGCTGGCGGACATGGACATCCTTCCCCCCAAACCCTCCTCCGGGCCCTGGTGGGTGATCGACCGGCTTCGCCACAGCGGCATCAAGGAGGCGGTGCTCCCCTTCGCCCGCTTCCCGGGCGTGGACACGGTGCTCGGCCCGGAGATGCGCTCGACCGGTGAGGTGATGGGCATCGACTACGACCTGGGTGCGGCGTTCGCCAAGTCTCAGGCCGGGAGTGGGGCCGCTCTGCCCGACAAGGGGACGGTCTTCATCTCGGTGGCCGACCGGGACAAGCGGGCGGTGATCTTCCCCGCCCAGCGGCTGGCCGACCTCGGTTTCGAGATACTGGCCACTGAAGGGACCGCCCGGGTCCTCAAGCGGGCGGGCATGCCGGTTCGGGCCGTTGCCAAACATACGGAGGGCTCCCCGAACATCGTCGACCAGATCATGGCCAACGAGGTTGATCTCGTCGTCAACACCCCCTTCGGCCGTGGATCCCGCTCCGACGGCTACCACATCAGGACCGCCGCCGTGATCCGGGGAGTCCCGTCCATCACCACACTGGCCGGGCTTCAGGCGGCCGTGCAGGGAATCGATTCCTTGGAAAAGGAATTCAAAGTTGCCAGTTTGCAGGAGTACCTGGCAGATCCGGCTATGGTATGGGGGCGTGCACCAAACCGACCCGAGTCGAACGATTCAAGGGAGAAGACTGCGACCGATTCGAGGCAGGCATGATCCAGCAGATGGCGCAGGTCCTCTCCTACAAGAAGCTTCGGGATGAGTACTATCTGCTGACGATCGTCGCCCCCGAGATCGCCGAGGCGTCCAAGCCCGGGCAGTTCGTGAACATCAGGCCGGCGGCGGATCGAAGCTTCATCCTTCGGCGCCCCTTCTCGATCTACAAGGTGAACCGACGCGGCGACTGGGCCGCCACCCTTGAGGTGGTGTTCGACATCAGAGGCGGCGGAACCGCTGCGATGGCCCAGCTCAGGCCCCACGACATGGTAGATCTTATCGGCCCGACCGGGCGTCCATTTGCCATCCCGAAGTCGCGCAACTCGTGCCTGCTGGTGGGAGGGGGCATCGGAGCGGTGCCGCTGTTCTACCTTGCCGAGGAGCTCAAGGGCGCGGGCAAGCGGGTGGACGTTCTCTGGGGTGCCTCGACCGCGAGCAAGCTGCTCAACCCGATCGATGCCAAACGCTTCGGCGCTCAGGCGGTGTTCACCACCGAGGACGGCAGCGAGGGAGTCAAAGGCCGCGTCACCGACGTCCTGCCGGATCTGCTCACCAAGTGCGGGACTGAGGTCATATACGCCTGCGGTCCGAACGCCATGCTGGAGGCCGTGACCAAGATCGGGCAGAGGCGCCGCATACCGGTACAGATTTGTATGGAGGCCTTGATGGGTTGCGGCTACGGGATCTGCATGACCTGTGTCCAGCCGATCTGGAACCGCCAGCGCGACCAGATCCTCCACGTGCGGACCTGCGTGGACGGCCCCGTGTTCAACGGCGCCCGGGTGGCCTGGGACGTGTTCGCTCCCGAGGGGCCCGCCAAAGCGGCTCCGGTCGGAAATTGAGGTGGTGACCTGATGACCGCCGACCTTTCGATAGATCTCGCCGGCGTCCGCCTGCGCAGCCCGGTCGTCACCGCCTCGGGGTGCTTCGCCTCGGGCAAGGAGGTGTCGGAGTTCATCGATCTGAAGAAGCTGGGTGCGGTCGTGGTGAAGTCGATGACGCTCGAGCCCTGGCCGGGCAAGCCCACGCCACGGATGGCGGAAACCCCTTCGGGCATGTTGAACGCGATAGGGCTGCAGAACCACGGCGTCGACCATTTCCTGGAGGTCGACCTGCCCTGGCTCAACCGGATCGGCGTCCCGGTCATCGCCAGCATTGACGGCAACACGGTGCAGGAGTACATCTACGTCTCCGAGAGGTTACGGGGCGCTCCGGGGGTTATCGCTCTTGAGATCAACATCTCCTGCCCGAACCTCGAGGATCGCAATAACATGTTTGCCCACGATCCCAAGGCCACCGCGATGGTGGTCGGCTCGGTAAGGCGCGGGACCGAGGTCCCCCTGTTCGCCAAGCTCTCCCCGAACGTGACGAGCATCGAGGAGATCGCAGGGGCGGCCCTGGACGCCGGCGCCGAGGGGCTGAGCCTGATCAACACCGTGATGGGAATGGCCATCGACGTCGAGACCGGCCGTCCCAGGCTGGCCGGGGTCATGGGGGGGCTCTCCGGACCCGCCATTCGTCCGATTGCGGTGCGGTGTGTTTTCGACGTTCACCGGGCCTTCCCGCACGTCCCGATCATCGGGATGGGGGGGATCATGAACCACAACGACGCGCTGGAGTTTGTGCTGGCGGGGGCCACCGCAATCGCGTGCGGCACCTCCAACTTCATCGACCCCCGCTCGACGGTGAAGGTGGCCGAGGGGATCCAGGAGTACATGATCAGGAAGGGCGTCTCGAACCTCGCCTCGATGCGCGGCCGGGTGAAGATCGAGGGTTGAGCACCGGCCTCATCGTCGCTCTGGACACCCCTGATCTCGAGGCGGCAGAGGATCTGGCAAAGAGGCTGAGCGGAAGAGTCGCCGCCCTGAAGGTAGGTCTGACGCTGTTCACGGCCCACGGTCCCGATGCGGTCAGGGCAATCGGTGCCCACGCCCCGGTGTTTTGCGATCTGAAGCTTCACGACATACCTCATCAGGTAGGTCTGGCCGCCGCGCAGCTCAAGGAGCTTGGGGTGTGGATGTTTACGGTACACGCCTTGGGTGGCCCGGCGATGATCAGGGCGGCCGTGGAGGCTGCGTCCGGCGGGCCAGCCCCGCCGCTGGTGGCTGCCGTGACCGTGCTGACCAGCCTGAGCGCCCAAGACGTCCACGCCGTCGGCATCCCAGGGGAGCCCGTTGCCCAGGTGAGCAGGCTGGGGAAGCTGGCATTCGACGCCGGAGCCCCGGCGCTGGTTTGCTCGCCGCAGGAGCTGGCTCGGTTAAGAGCGGATCTGGGACCGGCAGTGGTATTGGTGACCCCCGGAGTGCGTCCCGCAGGCTCGGCGGCGGGCGATCAGTCCCGCGTGGCAACCCCCGCGGCAGCAGCCGGAGCCGGGGCGAGCTTCGTGGTCGTGGGAAGGCCGGTCACCGATGCTCCCGACCCGGCGGAGGCAGCAGGCGCGATTGTGAGGGAGCTACTTGGTAACGGTTAGCACCACTCGCTTGACGAGAGTCTGGGTGGCGGAGATTCCCGTGACGTCGAAGGTGTACTCCTTCCCCTCCTCCAGCGCTCCGAGCTCGAAGTTGAGGTCCACGAACGACGAGACCCCGTCCGCCAACTTGAGCAGCGGCGGGTTGAATGTGTGAATGATCTGGTCCGACTCATTGGCCAGGCTGAGCGTAACCTCCTCGTCGAACCCGTTCCTGGGTGCCACGAGGCATTTGATGGTGCCCTTGGAGCCCTGAGTAAGAGACCAGAGAAGCTTGTCGATTGCTGATTCGGGACCGGGTTGAAGTGTGCAGGCGATGCTGAAGGTCGGCTCGGGCAGCACCGAAGGTGAGGGGCTGGGCGAAGGGGCCGGGGTGGGGGCCGCCACCGGGAGCGGCGGCGGAGGAGGCTCGATCACCGCCGGAGGCGTTATGCCAAGCGGGAAGCTGAAGGCGTTGACGGTGGTCCCGCTCCTTCCGATCACGTCGAAGACGTAGCTCCCGGGAGCGGCCCTCGAGGAAGATACCTGTAGCTGAACCGGAACCGAGCGATTGGCTCGAGGAATCACGGATCTGGGCGCAAACTGGCACGACAGCTCCGGCGGGGTACGCCCGCAGGAGAGGTCTACCCTTCCAACGAATCCGTTGTATGAGCTGACCAGGCAGGAGGACAGGGGGGCTGTGCCGCCGGCGGGGACGAAGCCCACGGGCATGCACTCGACGGTGAAGCCCTCGCCCCGGTCGATCGGAGGCTGGGTCTCGGTGGCCCTGGCCAGCTCCCCCGGAGGGCTCGGTGGGACGCTCGGCGAAGGGGCCGGAGTTGCGGTGCTGCCCGATGCGCGTGAATCGGAGACGCTCCGCCCCGAATTCGATGCCTCGGACGTCGACTCCTGCTCCGCATTGGAGATCGCAGCCTGTAGGTAAAGGGCGCCCGCGAATAGCGATAGCAACGTGAAGGCAGAGCCGATTAAGACCATGAGTCGAAAGTTCGACCAGGCCTTGAAGGCGGCGAATATCTTGCCAATTTTCACGATGCAAGGTTACATCGGCACATTCCGTGAAAACTTAAGCACTTTTTTGAACTTTTTTCGCGACTCCACCTCATTTCTGCGCGTTTTGGCAGATCGCGCTTAATGAAGGAGGGTTCTATGCCGAAGTAAGAGGTAGTTCTCAAATGGGGGTGTCTTCGTGGATAACGCGATGTATCTGGGTGATCACAAGTCGGACCAGCAGCCTGTACCGTCCGTAGCAGTTTTTCGCCCATCTCTGACCTATGGACGCTCGCTGGTACGTTGGGTCCTGCTGGGAGCCTTTGCGGCAGCCGTCCTTGTGCTCGGCTCTGTCTTTGAGGCAACCGACGGCACCCTGCAGCGGGTGAGCCTGTTCGCGCTCCTGGGCGTATGCCTGGTCGCTCCGATTCTTTTCTATCGGAACACCAAGCTCTTCGTGACGGATGAGCACTTTGGGTTCACGAATGGCCTGGGGGCCATGAAGCTGATTCCGAGGAGTCTGCTGGCAAGCGTGGAGGCGGACCGGAACTTCAGGTTTCAGTCGGCGGACGGCGTGACCCTGCTCCTGGTGCGACCGGCGGTGTGGAGTGCCTCACAGATCCGCGAGCTGTCCTCCGAGCTGAGCGTTCCGTTCGAGATTTCCGTATAGCCGCAGACTGATGGAGCAGGCATCGAGCTGGCTCTTCCCCGAACCTGAAGACCTGGGAGTCTTCGTGACCAACGACGTGTTCTTCGATAGGACGCCCGTTAGGTGGGTTGCCCGTGACCTCGACGGCGATTGGTCATTCTCCGGAGGGATGAAGTTCGAAACCCACCAGACGCACATGGTCCGTTTGTCCTGGGTGACAAACACCTTCCCCGACGTGGCCGCGCTGGCGGACCTCCCGTTGGGATGGGGCGCCATGAAGGTGGCGTCGG
>JBBDRH010000250.1:0-1083 GCA_040905645.1 Actinomycetota bacterium | reverse complement strand
TGATGTTGATCACCTTGGCCGAGCCCGGTATCTCGGTCACGATCTCAGGCGCCCGGTCCTCGAGCTTGGCGTGGATCAGTTCCCACACCGCCTCGGTATATTCGTCCTTGAACTGCTCGGGCTCGAACTTGCCGGTCTTCCGCTGGATGAGCTCCTTGGCGAGGTCGAGCGCTTCCTTGTCGATCTTGACGTCGGGAATTTCCTTGAACAGCGTGTCGGCGGAGCGGACTTCATTGGCGTGGCGCAGCACTTCGAGCAGCAGGCCCTTCCCGCAAGGCTTGATCGCCACGATGTTGCCGTGGCCGCGTAGGATGAACTGGCCGACGCCCACCTTCTTCGTTTCCTTCAAGGCTTTCTGGACGATGACATAGCCCTCGTCGGCGAGATCGCCGTCGGGCAAGAGGTAATAGGGCGTCTCATAATAGCGTGCGTCGATCGCGTCCTCATCGACGAAGCGGACCAGCTCGATGGTCTGCTTGCTTTGGAGCTTGAGCTCGTCGATTTCCTTGGGGTCGATCAGGACATATTTGCCCTTCTCATATTCGTAGCCCTTGGTGATCTCCTCGTTCTCGACGGGACCAACCCCCGGCGCCACCTTCTGGTAGCGGATACGCTTGCCCGAAGGCTCGTGGATCTGGTGCAGCTCGACGCGCCGTTCAGAGGACGTGGCCGGGTAGAGCTTGACCGGGATATTGACGAGAGAAAGCCGCAAATGGCCGGTCCAGAAAGCGCGCGGTGCCATACTCGTTACTCCTCGAAAAGGCGCGTGAGCCGGCGCCCTCAACTAAGGCCCGACCATCAAACGGTGCCCGATCCTCAAGGGTTCCAGCCTGAAACCCAGGCTCGTAGCCTCACTCCTCTATCTTATAACTATTTTCGTTAAGCATGCGTTCGAGCGCATCGGGGAAGGTGAGCTTCACCTCCGCCCCCGGGCACTCTGCGTCCTCGTTCAGGGGCTGTTCGCAGGTCTCAAGCCCCCAGTCCGAAGCTTGGTCGTAGTGTGCAAGCATCAGCTCCCAGGCCTGCTTGCCCTCGCCGAGCAGGATTTTCTCGCCGACATAACCGGACAGGAACCCGTTCACG
>JBBDRH010000249.1:0-1083 GCA_040905645.1 Actinomycetota bacterium | reverse complement strand
GGGCAGGGCGAATGACCAAACGGAAGCCTAACCCTTTGAGCCTTTTGATGCAAGGCCCCGCCGGAGAGTGCCCCAGAGCGGTCATCACCAATGGGGCGGGCCAGACCCGCTAGCCCGACTTTACCGAGTTCGCGGCAGTAGCGTGCGGCCGAATGGCTGGGGATTCATGTCTTCGAGAATGTAACCCGTTGAGTCGAAAGGAGTTCTCGGGGCGAGCGTCAACGACGTTGGTCGAGATTTTGCCGCGCTGCGCGTATGACCTAAACGATGTGAGATACAAGGGGTGGGGGTAACGGCGTTTAAT
This sequence comes from Actinomycetota bacterium, assembly GCA_040905645.1. Classification (GTDB taxonomy): domain Bacteria; phylum Actinomycetota; class CADDZG01; order JAHWKV01; family JAHWKV01; genus JBBDRH01. The sequence continues at coordinate 779 of JBBDRH010000249.1, read as the reverse complement.
CGCGCAATATGTGGCTAAAATGGGTATTATGGACTTGACGGGCGACGCGTGTAACGGTAGTGTATGACCTAATCATGGCCAGCCTGACCGCCAAACGCATCAAGGGACGCACCTACTACTACCTGCGAGAGTGCCAGCGCGTCGACGGCAAGCCCAAGATCGTCCGCCAGACCTATATCGGCCCGGCCGAGGAAGTCGCCGCCGCCCTGGAGAAGCAACCCACCGCGCTCAAGGTCCTGCCCGAGTCGCCAGCGTTCGACTTCGGGGCCGAGGCGGCGCTGCTGGACCTGGCCCGGGAGCTTGGGGTGGACGACATCGTGGACCGCCACGTGCCCCGACGAGGCAGCCGGGGCACGAGCGTCGGCACCTACCTGCTCATCGCCGCCCTCAATCGGTGCGTCAAGCCCACGAGCAAGGCCGGGATCGGCACGTGGTTTGACCGCACGTGCCTGCCGCGGCTGATGAAGGTGAGCGCTTCCGGGCTCACGAGCCAGCGCTTCTGGGATCAGATGGACCGGGTCGACGAAGCGGCGATCCAACGCATCGAAGAGGAGCTGACCCGACGTGTCATCGACACCTTCGACCTCGACCTCGACTGCCTCTTCTACGACGCCACCAACTTCTTCACGTTCTTTGACACCTTCAACGGACGCTCGAAGCTCGCCCAGCGGGGCAAGAGCAAGGAGGGGCGTTCGAGCTTGCGCATCCTCGGCCTCGCGATGCTGGTGACCGGAGAGTTCCACGTCCCCCTGCTGCACCGGGTCTACCCCGGCAACCAG
>JBBDRH010000248.1:0-6376 GCA_040905645.1 Actinomycetota bacterium | reverse complement strand
CCACGACCGAGATGACAGCTTGGGCCACGCGGGCGCGGGCGTCGTTACGATCCCAGCCTGCCATCAGAAGTGTGTCGTACTCGGTCCTGAGGTGTCGGACGTGCGCCCTCACGGCAAGATCGACAGCCTCAGGATCCAGGTTCCGGGCCATCGCGCTCCTGCCCACTCGCCCGCTGTACTTAAGGCAGGCGTGCTCGGCAATCCCCATTTCCAGGCCCTCCGGGCAGCCGGGATAACGATCCCGCACCAGCCGGGCGAAGTCGGAAATGAATTTTTGGTCACGGCTCTCCCGATACTGCGCCGCGCGGGCTCGCTGCGCCTCCCGACGAGCGGCATCCGACAGACACTCCTCCTCTGCCCGCTCCAGCGCCGCCTGCTCCACCAAGATGCCCTGGCGTTCGTAACGCTTGCGGCTCCGGCTCCACTGCAGAACTATCGCCCTCAGCGTCGAGTACTTGCTGGACCGGGTGGTTAGCGCAACATTTCCCCGAGGCAAAAAGCTCAGATGATCCAGGTCGGCGCATGACAGGCAAGTTGCTTTCCCATCCCGAAGGTGGATCATGCTGCCCGTTGACAGTTCCTCATCGCACCCAGAGCAGGTAGTTGACTTGCGAACCCAGAAGACAAGGATCTCCGGCTTTGTGCTCTTCATCTAGAAGGCTCGCCGGGTGTGCCAGGAAACATCACGGGCTGCGAGGAGTGGTTGACGAATTTTCGTCTGCTTCTCGGAATCGACCTCGCCGCAATGCCCCCCCCGCCGAGAGCGCATGACATACACCCATCGCTGGGGTGCTACCTCCAGCGAAATACGGAGAACACATCCGAGAACTCATCCGTCCACACCCGGGAGTCGGGCCTGGCGTTAAGAGGAGCCCACCGCTCGTCCTGGGTAAGATGGGCGAGATCGGCCGGTTGGCGGGCGAGCACGACCCAGTCGGAGTTGGTCTTTCCCTGAAGCAGCTGCTCTATCGTTTGGCCGTCCGACCGCAGTAGTGCGGTCAGGCCCAGGTTGCGTGCGACGTCCACCAGGACCGGCTCCAGGTCGAGGTACCGGTTGGAGATGTGTATGGCCAGGACGCCGTTGGGCTCGAGCTTGGTCATGTACAGCTGCACCGCCTCACGGGTGAGCAGATGCACCGGGATGGCGTCGGAGTTGAAGGCATCGACCATCAACACTCCCAGCCGGCCGTCGGGAGCCTCCTCCAGCGTCAGCCGGGCGTCCCCGAGAACGATTTCGTGCTCACCGGGACAGTCGGCAAGGAAAGTGAACAGCTCCGGGTCTCGAGCGATCCTCTCGATGACCGGGTCTATCTCGTAGAAGAACCACTGCTGCTCGGGCCGGGCGTAGCAGGCGAGCGTTCCCGTCCCGAGGCCGACCACGCCGATCTGGTCGGCGTCGGCGGCAGGCAGCTCCGTCATCACCTGGCCGATTGGTCCGTCCTTGTGGTAGTAGGAGAGCGGCTCGGTCCTGAGCGCCGGGTCGGTGTTCTGGACCCCGTGAAGAGTCGTTCCATGCAGAAGCTGGTGAAACTTGCTCCCCTCGTCGACCAGGACGGTCTGCACTCCAAAAAAGGTCCTTCCCGCGTAGAGCGTTGACGAGCTTTCGGTCTTGCTGAGCGTGGCCGCAATCATCACCGCTGCGATCGCCAGCCCGAAACGCAACGGGCGGCGCAGGAGGATGAGGCAGCTGCTGAGGGCGAGGGCCAGGCCGACGATTCGTCCCTGCTCCCCCCAGAGTCGCTGCGCGCCGAGGATCAGAAACAGCGTGAGGAGTATGACCACGAAAGGTAGCAGCACAGGAGCAAGCTGGCTCAGGCTGTTGGTTGCCGGCTTGCGTTTCGTGAGCGGCGCGAGCAGCAGGCCCATAACTATCGCCAGCGGGTACTCGATCACGCTGTTGAATATCACCGGCGCAACCAGCGCGTTGAAGACTCCTCCGAGGACACCCCCTACGGCCATCCACAGGTAGAACTGCGTGAGATAACGGGGAGAGGGACGATCGGCCGCGAGCCGCGAGTGGCACACGAGCGCGGCAAAAAAGAATGCCAGAAGCGAGAGAGGGATGATCATGGCTCGGGGCAGCCGCGAGCCCCCCTCCAGCAGCGCAAGGATCAGAGGTATCGCAACAATTGGCTGCAGCCTCGCCGGCCACGCGGGCAGAATTGGTTTGGGAGAAAACACCAGGATGAAGGTAAGCAGGTAAAGCGCCAGCGGGATCACCCAGAGCAGGGGGATCGCGGCGATATCGGTGCTGATATGGGTTGTGACGGCCAGCATGTAGCTCGAGGGAACAAACGCCAGGATCACCCACCGAATCCGCCGGCCCTTGCTCACCTCACCTTTGTCGGGCTGCGGCGCCAAATCCCCTTTGGGTTCGGGCCCCAGGACGTCTCTGCCCGGAGAACGGAGCAGCAAAACCGCGCAGGCAATGGTTGCCACTGCGAGTAAGCCATAACTCACCGCCCACAGGCGTGACTGCGCCGCCAGGGTAAGTCTCGGCTCCATGAGGACCGGGTAGGCGAGCAAGGCCAGCATGCTGCCCAGGTTGCTGGCGCCGTACAAAAAGTAGGGGTCTCGGGCGGCGGGATGTCTCGTGCTGGCGAACCAGCGCTGGAGAAGGGGCGCCGAGGTACTCACCACGAAGAAGGGCAAACCCAACGCGATCAACAGAAGCGATAGAAGCCAGAAGATGGGTTCGCCCTCAGCAGGGGGCTTCCAGCCCTCGGGCACCGAGACGGGAAGCAGAAGAAGGGGGATCAGGACAAGCGCCAGGTGGACGAGCGCCTGCCGCCGAAGACCGAGGCGGGCAACGCTCCAGTGAGCGTAGGCGTATCCCGCCAGGAGCGCAGCCTGGAAGAAGACCATCGATGTCGCCCACACGGCGGGTGTCCCGCCCAGGAGTGGCAGAACCATCTTGGCGAACATCGGCTGAATCATGAAGAGCATTCCGGAGCCGACGAAAAGCGTGACGGCATAGAGAACAAGAAGACGGGCGTCTCTGCTGTTGCCGGCTCGGAAGTCTCCCCGCCGGGAGGACGTCCCCTTTGCGGATCCGGTCTCCGTCTGCTCGGGGTTCACCGTCGTCAAATCGCGACTCCGTTCATGACTGGAGACGATATCCCTAGTTACGCGTCCGGCGTTGGCGAAGTTACTGCCGGGGAAACGCCTCTCGGTGCCGGCGCCGGCGGGTCAGGTCAGACCGCTTCCGGCCTATTGGCTTTGGGGGCTGAGCTTCTCGATACTCCGTTCGGAGACGCCCACCCGCTCATGCGGAGGCTTGGGTTCGTCACGTTCGAGCAGGGCCTCAACTGATTGATCGGAGATGTCCAGCTCCTCCGCCATCTGGTCGGGCGTCATACCATCGCTCTCGAGCGAGTCCATGAGCTTCTCGGCCTTGGCCTCCCGGCTTGCGGCCACCTTCTCGAGCAAAGCCACGCTCTCCAAGAGGTCGCGAGCCTCCTGGACCTCCTCCCGCTTGTTTTCTTCTGACAACCGTGTTCCTCCTCGCCGGCAACCAAAGCGGGGTATATACGCTCGGTTGAAGTTGGGAACCATCATATCCACCAGGGACCTGTTACTCGGCTGAACGAGGGGAGACTTGTGGACCAGCTGCGCGGCGTCTTTGTCTGTGGCCCGGCTGCCGGAAGACAAGCCCGAGCCATGCTGCAGGACATAACCCCAGAGCTGTTACCCGGCGAGATCGATATCGCGTCGCTGGTTGTGACTGAGCTCGTGACCAACGCCGTGCGCCACGGCTGCGACGGTAGCGTTGGCGAGATCATCGTCGGCCTGTCCCGCGACGCGGGGCGGTTGCGGATTGAGGTCGCCCAGCCCGGGCCGTTGTTCGATCTCGATGAGGTGCGGCTGCGCCATCCGGGCGAGGAACGGGGATGGGGAGTCCTTCTGTTGGACGAGCTCACCGAGGCCTGGGGAGTCGGCGCCGCGGGAGTCTGGGCCGAGATCGCAGTCGCAAATTAGCCTTCTTCCTCTCTGTGAGTGGGGGAACGGCAAAATCTAATCAGCAGGGTTGCCTGCCTATTCAGAGCTTCGACGGCAACCCGAATGCCGGGAACAGCCCGGCGCCGAACGTCGTGATTTCCGCGATGACGCCGTCCTCGATCCGCAGGACATCGAACTTGAATGCCCGGAACTCGGAGTCGCCCGGACGGCGAAGATAGCTCGCCGCCGTCGGCATTCGGTTGGCGACCGTCGGAACCAGGCGCCAGTCTCCATCCCGGTCCTCCCCAAATGCGCGCTCGAGCAGCGGCCTGAGCGCGTTGATCCCCTCGATAAAGCCCATGTTCGGCGGCATCGTAATCCGATGTCCTGGGATGCGATGGCAACCGCCGCCGCAGCATCGCACCGCTCGTGGGCGTCGATGAACTGCTCGAGGAGCGATCGCTCCTCTGCGCTAATCTCCCCGGCAGTCCACTCCCCTCGCCGGGTAGGCAGGTGTTCCTGCATCGTCGCTCGAGCTCGCTGCAGCGCACTGTTCGCGGAGGCGATGCTCGTGTCGAGCAGCGACGCCGTCTCCTTGGCCGGCCAGCCCAGCACATCGCGCACGATCAGCGCCGCACGCTGTCTAGGGGGCAGCACCTGCATCGCGGCGAGGAAGGCAAGCTCTACTCGTCACCGGCAATCACGGCGTTCACGCCCCCTTGCCTACCCTTACCTCTTGCAAGACCCAGGAGTTGCCGTCGGGATCCCTGAAATCGGCGAACGAGCCGTATCGGCGTGTTCAGGATCGGGGCCGGGCGTCCAACTGCCGTCTTTCATGTGCCGGATATCGCTGACCTCCACGCCACGGCCGACGAGCTCGCCACGGGCGGCCTCGATGTCCTTGACCACCAGGTGGGTGCCCCGGTAGGAACCCGCCGCGGCGTCCGTAATTCCTTTTCCGATGGCGAACGAACATGCCGACCCCGGGGGCGTGATCTGGACGACCCGAAAGTCCGGGCCGGCGCTGAAGTCGACGTCCAGGGTAAAGCCGGCCTTCTCGGTGTAGAAGTCCTTGGCCCCGCCCACAGCTCTGCGAGCAGCTCATTAGACGACACGGCTCGCGGCCCCGTCGACGATGGCGCCCGTCACTCGCTCAGCAGAGCCGCCAGCTCGAAATGCATGCCATCAGGGAGGGTCCAGCGGCCGCCCCACCGGAATCCCCACTTCTCGAAGATCGCGACGATTCGGGGATCCATCTTGGGCTTGCTGCCCTCGGGATTGTCGTAAACATTCAGGTCGATCGCCAGCCCCCAAGCATGCTTGGACAACTGATGCGTCGGGTCCTTGGCGACATACCTCGGTTGATAGCACCGGCCGGCCTGTTCGGGCTTGATCAGGCCCGCCAGTCCAGAGCTGTGGATCTCCTCCAGCGCGTACCTGAGCTGGGGAATCATCACCTTGTGACACCGCACGTTGCCGATGATCGGCATCCGGGCCGTGACCAGATGATCCTTGATCCACTTGTTGTCCTGTCGAATGGTTCCGTCTGGGTTGGCCGTGAATCGGAAGGTACCGATGGCCTTCTGCGCCGAGGCGCCCGAAAAAAAGGTGTGCCCGGAGGGCGGCAGCATACTTTCGAATCCGACCCCCGGCAGCGCGTCGGCAAGGCCGTCGGTCACTGCACTGATGTTGGCCTCCTTGCTCACGCCCACCACGAGCATGGTCGGCTTTCCGAGCCCCAGGCCGTCCGCCAGCTTCATCGACATGAGGGCCCCGGCGAGGCTGGGCGAGCCATTCGTCGCCACTCCCCCGATTCGCAACTCTCGCCGCCCGGCGGGAAGGTTGGCGGCGAGGGTGCGAATCGGTTTGCCGCCAAAGATCTGATACTCCTCGTTGGCGATGAAGGTCTTGGATTGATGCAGGCCTTCCCAGACAAACGGCGCCTGGGCGGTCGCCTCCGGTGTCAGGGGGCGAAACTCCTCGGGATCGACGCCGGCGATGCTGATTTCGGTATCTCCACCCGAGGGCGCCTCAACCCGAAGAGTCGACAAAAGAACGCCTGCAGCCGCCTGAACGCCGGGCACCGATCGCACCTGCTCGAGAATCTGGTCCGAGATGCCCTCGGGCATATTGGCTTTCAGGACGGGGCGAACTGTGACCACCGTGGCGGGAACGGTGGGCGCGGGCGCCGGTTGCGCCGAGGGCCCGGCACCCGGAGAGGCTTCGAGCTCTGAGGACACCGAACCTCGAGAACGGACGGCGACCACTCCGGCAATGCCCACGGTCAAGATCAGGGCGGCCACGATCAGGTTCCGCCCGAATCCGCCGAGGAGGTCAAACTTCGCCACGGGTGAATGCTACCTTCAGCAGGACTCGATCAGACCGTTGGCGCCAGAGTGGTTGGGCGTTGCGGGTGGATTCCCAACCTTCTATGGGC
>JBBDRH010000247.1:0-1085 GCA_040905645.1 Actinomycetota bacterium | reverse complement strand
AGGCTGAGATCGTCGAGCGCCAGTCGACCGCCGCCGACCTTCGGGTGGGGCTGACCAGAACACTAGCCACCCTCGCCGACGAGCGGCAGAAGCTGCTGCGGGCCTACTACGCCGCCGCGGTGCCGCTCGAGCTGCTCAAAAAAGAGCAGGACCGGATCGGGCGGGCTGAGGAGCAGGCAAGGCGGCAACTGGCGGCGACCGAGGCCGATCTGGAGGGCTGGCGAGAGATCCTCGGGCTGGCGATCAAGCTGGCCGGCAACTGCCACGACGCCTACCTGAAGGCGGGGCCAAAGGTGAGACGAAGGTTCAACCAGGCCGTGCTGAAGTCGGTCCACATCCGGGAAGGGCAAGCCAAGCCAGAGTTCACCGACCTGTTCGAGGCGCTTTTTTCAGGCCAGGGTTTGAATAGGGCGGTTATGGTGCCCCCAACGGGATTCGAACCCGTGTTACCACCTTGAAAGGGTGGTGACCTAGGCCGCTGGTCGATGGGGGCCCCGGTACGAAGTAGAGCGTATCAGGCGGCCGTGCCGCTCTCGCCGGCAGGCGCTGGGTAGCGCCCCGGTACGAAATAGAGCGTATCAGGCGGCCGTGCCGCTCTCGCCGAGGAGCGCGAGGATCTCGTCGTGGAGCAGCCCGTTGGTCGACAGGAAGCTGGCGTCCTCGTCCTTGGTCCAGATCCTCGACTCGGGATAAAGCTTTCCCCCGAAGCCGGAGGTCCTGCCGCCGGCTTCTTTCACGATCACCTCCAGAGCAGCCACATCCCAGATATTGAGGTTCGGCTCGGCCATCACCTCCACCGATCCTCTTGCGACCAGCATGTGGCCCCAGAAGTCGCCGAAGCCTCGGTCCCTCCGGCACACCTCCATGATCCGACCCAGACCTTCGCCGTAGCCGTACCGCACCATCCTGCGGTAGGAGCCTATGCACACTCCCGCATCTCCCAACGACGCAACGCGGCTCACCCGGATCGCCTTGCCGTTCATGCGGGCGCCGGTATCCTCGGCAGCCTCGTAGCGTTCCCCGAGCGCCGGCGCGCTGACCACGCCCATCCGTGTGGTCCCATCCTTTCGGAGGGCGATCAGGGT
>JBBDRH010000246.1:0-1087 GCA_040905645.1 Actinomycetota bacterium | reverse complement strand
TCTCGCCGCTGCTCGATTATTGCTTCTACCCGACACTCTCTCAGCGCCTTCCCTTCGCCGAGGGCGACGAGCATCGCATCACGCTTGGCGGCATTGCCCTGGTCCAGAAGCAGGTCAGTGCCAATCAGGAACGCACCGCGGAACTGCTGCTGCCTCATCACACCCGCTGCGAGATGTCCTAGTCGTTGGTAGACGCCCGCTTCAGGCCTCAAAGGTCATCTCCGGGACATGATCCGGCACCACCAGCTTGCCCGCGGTCAGGGCCTGGATCTCCTCCACCGAGACCCCGGGGGCGCGTTCCTTGAGGTGGAAGGCGCCGTCCTTGATCTCCAGGTAGGCGAGGTCGGTGAGCACCCGGTTGATGCAGCCGGCGCCGGTCAGCGGCAGGTTGCAGCTCTCCAGCAGCTTGGATTCGCCGTGCTTGGAGGCGTGGGTCATGGTGCAGATGATGTTCTCGGCGCCGGCCACCAGGTCCATGGCGCCACCCATGCCCTTGATCAGCTTGCCGGGGACCATCCAGGAAGCGATGTTGCCGTTCTGGTCGACCTCGAAGGCACCGAGTACCGTCAGGTCGACATGCCCGCCGCGGATCATGGCAAAGGATTCGGCGGAGCTGAAGATCGCCGCGCCGGGCCGGGCGGTGACCGTCTGCTTGCCGGCGTTGATCATGTCGGGGTCGAGCTCTTCCTCGGTGGGAAAGCGCCCCATGCCCAGCAGGCCGTTCTCGGACTGCAGCATGACGTCGATGCCGTCGGGAATGTAGTTGGCCACCAGGGTGGGGATGCCGATGCCCAGGTTGACGTAGAAGCCGTCCTCGAGTTCGCGCGCCACGCGCATTGCCATCTGTTCGCGGGTGAGTGCCATGGTGTTGCCTCTTGTGATCGGTGGAGAAGCGGTCGTGGGGAAGCGTGTGGGCTCAGCCCTGGTGCACGGTGCGCTTTTCGATGCGCTTCTCGAAGCTGCCTTTGATGAGTCGGTCGACGTAGATGCCGGGTGTGTGGATCTGGTCGGGCTTGAGCTCGCCGGGCTCAACGATCTCCTCGACCTCGACCACGGTGATCCGACCGGCGGTCGCCGCCATGGGGTT
>JBBDRH010000245.1:0-6415 GCA_040905645.1 Actinomycetota bacterium | reverse complement strand
ACGGAACAAGAAGCTGACCCCGGACGATGTTCAGGGAGGGACCTTCACGGTCACTAACCCGGGGGGATTCGGTTAGATAATGTAGCTTCCGATCATCACCCGCGGGCAGGCGGCGATCCTGGCATTCGATGCCGTCGTCAAGAAGCCGGTAGTGGTCACCGACGATCTCGATCAGGAGGGCGTCGGCATCCGCCCCATGACGTTCCTATCGATCTCGTGGGACCACCGGATCATCGACGGGGCGGAAGCCGCGCAGTTTCTCGCCTACCTCAGGAGTCTGCTGGAAGAAGCAGACTTCGAATCCGACCTGGGGGGACTGCTGGCGACGTGATGGGGTTGCACGCGCCGTTGATCCGGGTAGACGCAGGGCTCGTGCCCTACGCCAGCGCCTATCGGTGGCAGCAGATCCTTCATGCACGGCGGGTAGCACGGGAAACCGACGACGTCCTGCTCCTGATGGAGCACCCCCACGTGTACACACTGGGACGGCGGTTTCGCAGTGCACATCTGCTGGCGGACCGGGCTGAGCTCAGACGGCTCGGGGTGGAGATCCACGAGGCCGACCGCGGCGGCAGCATCACCTACCACGGCCCCGGCCAGCTGGTCGCCTATCCCGTGGTCGATCTTCGGCCGCCTGATGGGGGGCCTCCGGACATGATCGGCTACCTGCGCTTGTTGGAGAGCGCCGTCGTGGAGGTCGTCAGCGAGCTCGGAGTCGCCGCGTCGCTCAGGCAGGGCCTGACCGGAGTGTGGGTGGGTGACGAGAAGGTGGCGTCGATCGGAGTCAACATCAGCAGGGGGGTGGCCAAACACGGTTTGGCGCTGAATGTGTCGACCGACCTCTCCTACTTCACAAGGATGATTCCGTGCGGAATCGACGGGTGCCGGCTGACCTCGCTCGAACGTTTGCTGGGAGCGCCGGTTGCCCTTCAGGAGGTTGCCGGATTGCTCGCGATCACGCTGGCGCACGGGTTGGACCGGACTCTGGAGTCTGCGGATATCGGTGAATTCGATCTGGCACCCGCTCGGCAGCCGGCTGTTGCGGTGGGATTCTGATGGGCTCCCGGATTGTCCCCGGTGAGCTGGTGGAACCGTCGGACTTTGTGGTCGACGTCGAAGAGGTGATTGCCGACTACCGGCTTGCATATCAAAGCCGCATGGTCAGCTTGATGGGCACCAAGGAGGTCCATTTGGGACGGGCCTCCTTCGGGATATTCGGCGACGGCAAGGAGGTTGCCGAGATCGCCATGGCCAAAGCGTTCCGCAAGGGCGATGTGCGAGCCGGCTACTACCGGGACCAGACCCTCATGATGGCTACGGGAATGACCGACATCCAGAAGCTGTTCGCTCAGCTGTACGCCAACAGCGATATCGACGAGGAGCCTGCGTCCGGCGGACGGCAGATGAACAGCCACTTCGCCACCAGGTTTCTGGACGAGAACGGCAGGTTCAAGCCCCTCGTGGAGGAGAAACACTCAAGCTCGGACATCTCGCCGACCGGGGGGCAGATGGCCCGTCTGCTCGGCCTGGCCTACGCATCGAAGCTGTACCGCAACGAGCGTGCTCTCCGGAGCCAGGGGGCGGGGTTTTCGATCAACGGCAACGAGGTTGCGTTCGGCACGATCGGAAATGCCGGGACCAGCGAGGGAATTTTCTTCGAGGCGATCAACGCGGCAGGGGTGCTTCAGGTTCCCATGGCCATCTCGGTGTGGGACGACGGGTATGGGATCTCCGTGCCGAACTCCTACCAGACCACCAAGTCCTCGATTTCCGCAGCGCTCAAGGGGTTCGAGTGGGACGAGCAGACCCGGACCGGGATGGACATCCATGTGGTCAGGGGATGGGACTACCCGGCGCTCTGCGTGACCTACGCCCGCGCGATTGACCGGGTAAGAGAGCATCACATCCCCGCCCTGTTCCACGTCATCGAGATGACCCAACCGCAGGGCCACTCGTCCAGCGGCAGCCATACCAGGTACAAGTCCCAGGAACGGATGGAGTTCGAGACCGATTTCGACCCTATCGCCCGCATGCGGGCCTGGATGATCAGCCGATCGATTGCCTCAGCCGAGGAGATCGAGGACTGGGAAGCGGAGGATCGAAAGCTGGCAGCCCAGCACCGCCGCGCGGCGTACCGCAGCTTCATGGAGCCCAAACGCGGGGACCAGGCGAGGGCCTTGAAGCTGATGGAGGGCCTCGGGACCGTGATGGGCTCCTCTCAAGAGGTGGCGGCGGCAACCGAGGAGCTTCGCTCCGCCGAACGCCTCACCCGCAAGCTCATCCGGATCTGCGTCTTCCGCGCCCTGGCGTCCTCGCGCCACCACCCCAGCCCGGAGCGAGATTCACTCGGGGAGTTTCTGAACGACTTCGAGAGGGAGAACGACCGGCGGTTCAACTCCCACCTGTTCAGCGAGTCGGCGGAGTCGCCCCTGCTCGTCAAGGAGAAAAAACCCACCTACTCGGCCACCTCGGAGGTCGTGGACGGCAGGGTCGTGCTTCAGCGCTGTTTTGACCACAACCTCAAGAAGGACGCCCGGCTGTTCATATTGGGGGAGGACGTCGGAAAGCTTGGAGACGTCAACCTTGCGTTCCAGGGGCTCAACCCCAGATACGGCGAGCTGAGAGTGACCGACACCGGGTTGCGCGAAGCCACGATCCTTGGTCAGGGTATCGGCGCCGCCATGCGGGGCCTGCGTCCGGTGGTCGATATCCAGTACCTGGACTACCTTGCCTGCGCCCTGCAGGTGATGTGCGACGACCTCGCCACCCTCCACTACCGGACCGCGGGAGGCCAGAAGGCGCCGGTGATAATCAGGACCAAGGGCCACCGATTCGAGGGAATCTGGCATTCCGGCTCGCCGATGGCGATGATCCTGCACTCCTGCAGAGGCATCTACCTGGCCGTCCCGAGGGACATGACCCGCGCCGCCGGCTTCTACAACATCCTGATGCAGTCGGACAACCCCGGCATCGTGATAGAGGTGCTGCACGGATATCGGGACAAAGAACGGGTCCCGGACAACATCGGCACCTTCACGGTGCCCTTCGGCGTTCCGGAGATCCTCAGAGAGGGCGACGACCTCACGGTCGTCACGTACGGCGAGTGCTGCAATATCGCCCTGGAGGCGGCCCAGAAACTGTCCTCACTGGGGGTGGAGATAGAGCTGATCGATGTCCAGACGTTAAGCCCGTTCGACATCCACCACCGGATAGCCGAGTCCCTGGCCAGGACGAACGCAGTGCTATTTCTGGACGAGGACGTTCCGGGCGGCGGCAGCGCCTTCATGATGCAGCAGGTCCTGGAGGAGCAGGAAGGCTGGCAGCTCCTCGACGCCCCTCCCCGAACTTTGAGCGGCAAAGCCAATCGCTCCTCCTACGGCGTGGACGGCGGGTACTTCTCCAAGCCCAATGAGCAGGACATCGTTCAGGTGTGTTACTCGATGGCTCGAGAACGCCGCCCCGGCGATCTTCCACCGCTGCGCTGATGGTATTCATCGGAGATACGATTCCCACCCGCCGGGAGCTGGGAACGGATGCCCTCGTGAGGACCCCCAAACCGCCGTGGCTCAAGACCAAGCTCAGAACCGGCCCCAACTACGGCCAGCTCAAGGGCCTGGTCAAGGGGTTGGAGCTGCACACGGTCTGCGAGCAGGCCTCCTGCCCCAACATCTATGAGTGCTGGGAAGCCAAGGAGGCTACTTTTTTGATACTCGGCAGCAAGTGCACGCGCCGCTGCGGATTCTGCGATATCGCTACGGGGAGACCGGGGCCGCTGGACCACGATGAGCCGCGCCGGGTGGCCGAGGCGGTGCGGCATCTGGGACTGAAGTTTGCCGTGGTGACGGGCGTGGAACGAGACGACGCCGCCCCCGTCGAGGTGGCGTCGATCTGGGCGGGCACCGTCCGGGCAATCCGGGAGCTGATCCCGGACTGCCAGGTCGAGGTCCTGACCGGCGATCTCAAGGGCGTGGCGGAAGCAGTCGAGACCGTGGTCGCGGCAGCTCCCGACGTGTTTGCGCACAACCTGGAGGCGCCGCGCCGCCTCCATAAGAAGATACGCCCCGGGTTTCGGTACGATCGCTCGCTCGAGGTGCTCGCGATGGCCAAGCGGATCGACCCGGCGATGGTCACGAAGTCGAACATCATCGTGGGCATGGGGGAGACCTCTCAGGAGGTGCTCGACTGCCTCGAGGATTTGCGGGCTGCCGGAGTTGACCTCGTGACCATCGGCCAGTATCTGGCGCCCACTCACGATCAACACCTGCCGGTAGACCGTTGGGTACGGCCGGAGGAGTTCGCTAGCTACACTCAGCAGGGCAAAGATCTGGGCTTCGCCTGGGTGGAGGCGGGACCTCTGGTCAGGTCCTCCTACCACGCCGGCAAGCAGTATCGAGCCGCACGGGAGCGCTTGGGCGCTTCCTAGGGCTAATCCGCTTTGCCGACCCGTCGCGCTGCGAGGCAACCGTATGTCGTTGCCCAGTGACCTTCTGGATCGAGCACACACGGCCGTTGAGGACATCGTTGCCCGGAGTTCGGTTCTACTACGAACGCAATACAAAGAGGCACTCCCGCCATCATCGCCCGCGGGCACTCATCCTTGCTCCCCGGAAGCTGGTTAGCGACCGACTCCATGTTGCCCTCGTGACTTCACCGCAGCTCTTGTATTTGAGTGCACGCTTCGCTGGGCACCACAGACCAGGAGACTATGATTGCGTCAGTTTCGGTTGTGGGTCGGCTCAAAGTTCCAAGGCGTGCGACATCCTCAGTAGAATCGGAAGGAATTGGAGGGGCCGAACATAAATCCCCGCCGCAGAGGCGCAACAGTATTCGGGAGCCCACAGGCAACGACTCTCTAATCCATCGTTGCGGTGGTCGTTTTTGGTACTCGCCGTGATTTGAGCTTTCAGGCCCAGCTTTCGCCACGAGCGAACGGGGGAGACAGCGAATGGTACAGGTGGCAACGGACCCGGCGCCATGGGTCCTGACGAAGTTTCTACCACCGAAAGCCGGTGTCGGCGCGACGCGGCTGCCGGGGCCGGATCAGCCAAGTCGACAGCCAAGGCCGGAGCGAAGAGAATCGTGAACCTCAAGTCCCGTTCACTGACAGGGAAGTCAAGGTCGGTCTTTCCTAAGCCGAGGGCATGCATTCAGCTAGATTTGGCCCCGGCCGGCTGGAGATTGGCATGAGCAATCCAACCAGAGACAGTCCCGCTCTCGGTTTCACCGCCACGCACGGCAGCGGGACCGGCGGGCCAGAACGACGAACATTGAACGCTTGCACCATCATCGCTCGCAACTACCTGCCGTTCGCGCGCCTCCTGGCGGAGTCCTTCGCCGAGCACCACCCGGATGGCCAGCTCAGCTGCCTGATCATCGACGACACCGAGCGTGTCGTCGACAGTTCGGTCGAACCGTTCCAGATCGTGCACCTCGATGAGATCGTGAACGACCGGGCCGAACTGCACCGGCTGGCCATGATCTACGACGTCACCGAACTCGCTACCGCGGTCAAGCCCCTCCTCCTCCGGCACATGCTCGCCCAGGGGTCGCACATCGTCTATCTCGATCCCGACATCCAGTTGTTCGCACCTCTCGACGACGTGGTCGCGTTGGCTGAGCAGCATTCCATCGTCCTCACCCCGCACACCACCTCGCCCATGAGTCGCGACGGCCGCAAGCCGACCGAGGCCGATATCCTCAGTTCGGGGGTCTACAACCTCGGATTCCTCGCCCTCGGCCCCGGCAGCGAGGACTTCCTCGCTTGGTGGTGGGAGCGACTGCGCCGGGACTGCATCATCGATCACCAGCGCATGCTCTTCACCGACCAGCGTTGGATCGACTTCGTGCCCGGCTACTTCCGTCATTACATACTGCGCGATCCCACTTTCAATGTCGCCTACTGGAATCTCGACCAACGCCGCCTCGTGTGGACGGGCGACCGGTACGAGATCGACGGGCAGGCCCTTCGTTTCTTCCACTTCAGCGGGTTCAATCCGGAGCGGGCCTACCTCCTTTCCAAGCATCAGGGCCATTTGCCGCGGGTGCTCCTTTCCGAGAGGCCCGACGTCTCGCGCATCTGCGCCGCGTATTCCGAGCGGCTGAATAAGGCGGGCTACGGCAGTGACGCCGTGGACTCCACCTACGGGTGGGACTTGCTGCCCTCAGGTATGAAGGTCGACGGACGCACGCGCCGCGTGTACCGGCACGCCGTCAAAGCCGCCGAGGCGGGCGCCGAGCCAGAGCCCCCCGATCCCTTCGGTGCCGCAGACGTCGACGCGTTTCTATCGTGGTTGAACGAGCCCGTCAATCAGGGACCGCGGCCGACGGTTTCGCGTTACAAGCTCACGCTCTGGCACGAACGGTCCTATCTCCAGGCCGCCTTCCCGAACCTCACGGGACCGGACGCCGGCCGGTT
>JBBDRH010000244.1:0-1092 GCA_040905645.1 Actinomycetota bacterium | reverse complement strand
TCAAGGAGCTTGCCCAGGAAGAGGGTCGGGTGATCCTGTTCATCGACGAGCTGCACACCGTGGTCGGTGCCGGTAAGGCCGAAGGTTCCATGGATGCCGGCAACATGCTCAAGCCCGCCCTCGCCCGTGGCGAGCTGCACTGTGTGGGCGCCACCACCCTGGATGAATATCGCAAGTACATCGAGAAGGATGCCGCCCTGGAGCGCCGCTTCCAGAAGGTGCTGGTCGACGAGCCCAGCGAAGAAGACACCATCGCCATCCTGCGCGGGCTCAAGGAGCGCTATGAGGTTCACCACGGTGTCGACATCACCGACGGTGCGATCATCGCCGCGGCCAAGCTCTCCACACGCTACATCACCGACCGCCAACTTCCCGACAAGGCGATCGACCTGATCGACGAGGCCTCCTCGCGCATCCGCATGGAGCTCGATTCCAAGCCCGAGGAGATGGACCGCCTGGACCGCCGGCTGATCCAGCTCAAGATGGAGCGTGAACACCTAAAGAAGGAAACCGACGAGGCCTCGAAGAAACGTCTCGATAACCTTCAGGAGCAGATCGATGACCTGGAGCGGGAGTACGCCGACCTCGACGAGATCTGGAAGGCAGAGAAGGCCAGCATCCAGGGAGCGGCCCAGTTCAAGGACGCTCTCGACAAGGCGCGCATCGACCTTGAGCAGGCACGTCGCCAGGGTGACCTGGCGCGGATGTCGGAGATTCAGTATGGGGTGATCCCCGACCTGGAGAGGAAGATCGCCGAGAGCAGCGAGGCCGAGGCCGATACCTCCAGGCACCAGTTGCTGCGCTCCAACGTGACCGAGGAGGAGATCGCCGAGGTCGTCTCGCGCTGGACGGGTATCCCGGTTTCCAAGATGCTCGAGGGCGAGCGCGACAAGCTGCTGCGCATGGAGGAGGCCCTGCACGAGCGGGTGATCGGCCAGCACGAGGCGGTCACCGCCGTGGCGAATGCCGTTCGCCGCTCCCGCGCCGGCCTCTCGGATCCCAACCGGCCAAACGGCTCCTTCCTCTTCCTGGGCCCTACCGGGGTGGGCAAGACGGAACTCTGCAAGTCGCTGGCCCACTTCCTCTTCGATA
>JBBDRH010000243.1:0-1095 GCA_040905645.1 Actinomycetota bacterium | reverse complement strand
CCGGTCGGGTGATCAGCGCGTACTCCCGGCCGAACCTACGCCCCAGCCGGGACTCCGCGTCGGGATCGAGCTCCGCTTCCTCCAGCAGGCCGGTCAGCTCCTCCTCAAACTCCTCGTTGATGATCTGCAGCTCCGGGATGCGGTTCTCGTAGTAGAGCGGGACGGTTGCCCCATCCTCGATGGCGTCCCGGAAGTTGTAGATGCTCACGTAATCGCCGAACTCCCGGCGGGTCAGCTCCTCCCCGGCCACCAGTGGGGTGCCGGTGAACCCCATGAAGGCAGCGTTGGGCAGAGCTCGGCGCATGTTAAGGGCCAGGGTGTCGTACTGACTGCGGTGCGCCTCGTCGGTGATGACAATGACGTCATCCCGATCGGATAGCACCGGCATGTCGGTCTCTTCGTCCCGTTGGCGGAACTTGTGGATCAGTGTGAAGACGTAGCGGTGGTCGGCCGCCAGCAACTCCCGCAGGTGGGTCGTGTTCTCGGCGTGTACCCGGGCCTCCTTCGACACAACTCCCGCATCGGCAAACTCGCCGTGAAGCTGGTCGTCAAGCTCGGTGCGGTCGGTCACCATGACGAAGGTCCAGCCGCCGGGGATCTGTCTTAGGACCTTCTGGGTAAACCAGATCATCGACAGGCTCTTTCCGCTGCCCTGGGTATGCCAGAAGACCCCGAGCCGCTTGTCGCCCGCCGCCCGGATGTGCTGCAGATTCTCGATGGCCGCATTGACGCCCAGGTACTGGTGGTTGCGGGCGACCGTCTTGATCAGGCCGCCGGGCCGCTCCAGGTAGGCGACGAAGTTCTCGACTATGTCCAGCAGATTGCCGGGGGCACAGGTTCCCCGGACGGCGGTTTCGAGGGCGACCTTGCCTCGCTTTCCGCGGTCGTCAATGATCTTCCAGTCCCCAAAGAAGTCCCAAGGGGCGAAAGTGGACCCGATCTTGGCCTGCGACCCGTTGGACAAGATCACGAAGGCGTTGGGGACGAAGAACAGGGGGATGGTGTCGCGATAGTCGGTCAGATTCTCGTCGTAGGCTGCTTTGACCGGGCGGTTGATCTCCTTGAACTCAGCGAGCACCAGCGGGATCCCGTTGA
>JBBDRH010000242.1:0-1101 GCA_040905645.1 Actinomycetota bacterium | reverse complement strand
TGCGCACCGATGGAGGATGGCCGCCTGCTGGAGGGCTACGTCGACCTGCTGTACCAGACGGAGGAGGGCCTGGTGGTGGTGGACTACAAGACCTCGTCAACCGCCGCAGAGGATGAGATCGAGGCAAGGCTGCACGGCTACCGGCTCCAGGGCCAGGCCTACGCAGTAGGGGCCCGCCGCGCCACCGGCGAGGCGATCACCGAGGTAACTTTCCTCTTCCTGACGCCAACGGGCCCGGTGGAGCGAAATATCGCCGACCTGCCAGAGACAATCGACCAAACGCGAAGCAGCGCTTCGTCACCTACTTGGGAGACATCGTAGGAGGGGCCACGGCCCAACCTCAGTCGAACTCCTGAAAGAAGTCAGGCAGGACGACAACGTCTTCCTCGATACGCTCCGTCACCGCTACGCCGAGGCGCTGTTCCTTGAGGAGGTCGCAGAGCCGGTCCCCATCGATTAGCTCGACAGGCGGCGCACCGTCACGGGTTGCTTCGCGTTGTGCGTCCCGGGTAAACGAGCCCGTGGTGATGAGCAACCCCTTCTCGCCCCGCCCAACCATGGCGCCCCTGAAGTCGCGCACGGTGCCTGCCGTTATCGACCCCTTGTATCGCTTGCACTGGAAAAATACCGGGAACGATACGAGAGAAAGCCGGTAGGTACCGACGCCATCAATACCCCCGTCTCCCGTGCGTCCGGTCACCTCGACATTGACGAATCCCGCCTCCCGCAGAACCCTCTGGGCCAGCCGCTCAAATCCAGCGGGCGGAAGTTGCAGGAGGCGAACTACCAGCTGATCCTTCCAACTGGTAACGACATCTTCGTCGGAGTCCTCAGCTTCTTCTCTCGCCTGCGACTTGACACGTAGCTGGGCTCGCCACGCCTTGGTTTCCACGTGCATACGGTCCTCGGTCAGGCTTTGTCCCTTGTCAGTGACAGCCCAAACACCCCGGCTCGAGTTCTCCATCGCGCCGATTCCCTTGAGGTGAGTCCGGGCCCAATGCAGTCGGTACTCCAGTTCGGACATGCGTCCGTCGCCGTGCGGTACCTCCTGAAGCTCCTCAGGGAACTGCTCGTCCGCTACGACCTTCTCGAACATTTCAC
>JBBDRH010000241.1:0-6533 GCA_040905645.1 Actinomycetota bacterium | reverse complement strand
CCCGAAAGGTAGACACTGATCAGCATGGTTCAGACCCACAAGTACGACGTCGTGATCGTCGGCGCCGGGGGCGCCGGGATGCGTGCCGCGCTCGAGTCCGGCCAGCGCACCCGGACCGCGGTGCTCACCAAGCTCTACCCGACCCGGTCGCACACCGGCGCGGCCCAGGGCGGCATGTGCGCCGCGCTGGGCAACGTCGAGGAGGACAACTGGGAGTGGCACACCTTCGACACGATCAAAGGCGGCGACTATCTGGTGGACCAGGACGCCGCCGAGATCATGTGCCGGGAGGCCATCGACGCTGTCCTCGGCCTGGAGCACATGGGCCTGCCGTTCAACCGGACCCCGGACGGTCGGATCGACCAGCGCAGGTTCGGGGGTCACACCCGTGACCACGGCCATAGCCCGGTGAGGCGGGCCTGCTACTCCGCCGACCGGACCGGCCACATGATCCTTCAGACCCTCTTCCAGCAGTGCGTGAAGAACCGGGTCAGCTTTTTCAACGAGTGGCACGTCCTCGACCTGATCCTTGCGCCCGGCCCCGACGGCACTCAGGTGTGCGCCGGGGTGGTTGCCTACGACCTTAAATCGGGCGGCCTGCACGTCTTCCACGCCAAGAGCGTCCTGTTCGCCACCGGGGGTTTCGGCAGGCTGTTTCAGATCACCTCCAACGCCCACACGCTGACCGGGGACGGGCCGGCAGTCTGCCTGCAGCGAGGGCTTCCCCTGGAGGACATGGAGTTCTTCCAGTTCCACCCCACCGGGATCCGCGGCCTCGGCATCCTCTTGTCGGAAGCCGCCCGCGGGGAGGGCGGGATGCTGATCAACGGGCAGGGCGAGCAGTTCATGAAGACCTACGCCCCCTCGATCGGCGATTTGGCGCCCCGCGACATAGTCTCCCGGGCCATCCATCGGGAGGTGCAGGAGGGGCGCGGGATCGAGGGCGGGGACTACGTCCACCTGGACGTGAGGCATCTCGGCCGGGAGGTGATCGATAACAAGCTCCCCGATATCGCCGGCTTCGTGCGTTTGTACCTGGGGATCGAACCGGTCACCGAGCCCGTCCCCATCCAGCCGACCGCCCACTACGCTATGGGCGGCATCCCCACCACCGTCGAAGCGCAGGTGATCCGAGACCGGGACAACACCCCCATCCCGGGGCTGTATGCAGCCGGCGAGTGCGCGTGCGTCTCGGTCCACGGCGCCAACCGCCTGGGCACCAACTCCCTGCTAGACATCATCGTCTTCGGCAGGCGCGCGGGCATCAACATGGCGGAGTACGCACTCGGGGCCGAGCATGCCCCGTTGCCCGACGCTCCCGAGAGCTCGATCGAAGCCTCCCTTGCCGGCCTGCTGGATCGTGAGCCCGCGGGTGTCCGGACCGCACCTATTCGATTCAAACTCCAGGAGGAGATGACCGCCAACTGCGGCGTGGTTCGAAGCGAGCAATCACTCGCCCACGCCCAAGGTGTGCTTCAAGAGCTCAGGCAGCGCTACGCATCCGTTGCCCTCGACGACAAAGGCAGCGCCTACAACCAGGACCTGGTCGAGGCGGTTGAGCTCGGATTCTTGCTTGATCTGGCCGAGGTCACGGTCGCCGCGGCCGCTTTCAGGACGGAGAGCCGAGGCTGTCACTTCCGAAGCGACCACCCTGCCCGGGACGACCGGAACTGGCTGAAACACTCGCTCACCCGGCGAGATTCCGACGGAACCATCGACATGTCCTTCAAGCCCGTCACGATCACGACCTACGAACCGATGGAGCGCAAGTACTGAGGGGCGTTCACGGGTAGGCTTGAGATGGTAAGTTTCGGGTTCACGCAGCCGCAATGTTCTCGAGCAGGAGGTAGGTATGGGGATAAACGCCATCATCAAGAAACGGCATCTACTCGACCATCCCTTCTACCAGAGGTGGAGCCAGGGCAAGGTCTCCCGGGAGACGCTGCAGGAGTACTCGAAGCAGTACTACCACTACGAAGCGGCGCTTCCGGCCTTCCTGACCGCCTCTCTAGAACACCTGGAAGAGGGACCGGCCCGCGATGCAGTGGCGGAAGTCCTCTACGACGAGTCCTCCAACCCCAAGCCTCACGCGGAGATGTGGCTCGACTTTGCGGCGGGCCTTGGGCTTTCCGAAGAGGAGGTCAAGGCCTCGGCCCCCAGCCGCCAGACAGTCAATCTGGTACAGACCTACACCTCGCTCTGCCGGCGGGGCGCCGACGAAGCCATCGGAGCCCTCTACGCCTACGAGGTGCAGCAGCCTGAGGTCGCTCAGGCCAAGGCCGATGGTTTGACTCAGTTCTACGACGTGTCCGACAAGGACTCGCTGGCTTTCTTCAAGCTTCACTCGGTGCTGGATGTTCAGCACGCTGCGGCCCTTCGCACGGCGCTGCAGGACTCCGAGCTGTCCCGGGAGTCGGCGCACCTCGCGCTCGACGCCTGGTGGCTCATGCTCGATCAGTTCCATTAGGCACGGCTAGCCCTTGATCGGGGTAAGGCTCAAGGTCTTTCGCCAGGACCCGGGGTCTTCCTCCCAGCCCCGCTGGGCCGAGTACGAGGCGCAGGTCGAGGACAACGGCAGGGTTCTCGACGCCCTCCACTACGTCAAGTGGCAGATCGATGGAACCCTGGCCTTCAGGAGGTCATGCGCCCACGGGGTCTGTGGCTCCGATGCGATGCTGATCAACGGGGTCAACCGGCTGGCGTGTGCGGTGCTGTGCCGGGACCTCAAACAGCCCATCTCCGTCGAGCCGATCCGGGGCATGAAGGTCGAAAAGGACCTGATCGTCGACATGGAGCCGTTCTTCGAGTCCTACCAGGCGGTGAAGCCCTGGCTCATCAACCCCGACCCTCCTCCCTCCCGGGAACGTACGCAGTCGCCGGAGGAGCGGCTCAGGTTCGACGACACCACCAAATGCATCCTGTGCGCCGCGTGCACCACGTCATGTCCCATCTTCTGGTCTGACGGCCGGTACATGGGCCCTGCGACGATAGTCAATGCGCACAGGTTTATTCACGACTCCCGGGACAAGGGCCGCCGGGAGCGGCTCGAGATATTGAGCTCAGAGGAGGGAGCGTTTCGCTGCCGAACCACTTTCAACTGCACCGATGCCTGCCCCAGAGGCATCAAGGTCACCGAAGCGATTCAAGAAGTGAAACGCGCCATCCTCAAAGAACAGTTTTAGGCTAAACCCGGTTAAAACGAGCCGACATGCAAGTCGACACCCAGCGCCACCAGCGGCCACAGGACCACTGCCAGGAAAGCTGACAGCAGCGTGGCCAAGCCGGTGATCGTGAAATACACGAACGTGTCGGCTACGAAAATCCCGGCTCCCAGGTACGCGACACCAGCGAGCTTCGAGAACATCTCCTACTTCCCTTCTACCCAAAGGGCCAACAAGCCCACTCAGAGTACTACAAAGTCACTCTAAGTGATAGGGAAAGTTGGGCTCCGGGGCGTTTTTTTTACGCTGCCCCGAGATGGAGGTCCACGCCCAGAAACAGGAGCGGCCAGAGCACTACCGCAAGGATCGCGGACAGGAGACTGTTGAAATCTGTCACCGCCAGGTAGCCGTTCGAGTTGGCGACAAAAAACCCGACCACCGTGTAAACGAGCCCGCCGATGCTCCCGAACATTTTGTACGCCTCCTTAGCCCGACTCCAGAAATCTCCCGCGAAAAGCTATTCAGGGGGACCAACTCTACACCGTGAGATGTGCCGCTTAATCCGAGAGAACGCCACTTGACGAATAACCTACTGTAGCGTAAGTTACGGTAGCGTAAGGTTCTTTACTACGAAAGGGAATTCCTTTATGGCTCAAGTGACCGATGCACCCACCAGGGTCAAGCCTTCCAAACAAAGCATCACAGTGGTGCCGTCCTCCAAGACCTTGAAGCTCGAACGCCGGATCACTTTGGTGGTGACGATCCTTCCGTTCCTGGGAGCAGCCGTGGGAATTCCCTTGCTGTGGGGCAGAGGGATCCGCGCATTGGACCTCACTCTCTTTTTTGTCTTCTACGTGATCTCCGGCATGGGCGTCACGGTTGGCTTCCACAGGATGCTCACCCACCGCAGCTTCGACACGGTGAGGCCGGTGAAGGTGGCCCTGTCCGTGGCAGGGTCGATGGCGCTGCAGGGACCGGTGATCCGATGGGTGGCAGACCACCGCCGCCACCACGCCTACGCCGACAAGCCGGGCGACCCGCACTCTCCCCACCTGACCGAGCGTGAGGGTGTCAAAGGCGTCCTTGAAGGCCTGTGGCACGCTCACACGGGATGGATGTTCGACAGTGAGAAGACCAACATCCGCAAGTTCGCACCGGACCTCATGGCCGATCCGGCCATCCGCAAGGTGGACAAACAGTTCCCGGCGATCGCCCTGATCTCGGTGTTCCTGCCCGGCCTGATCGGCCTGGTGGTGACCCGTACCTGGATGGGCGGCCTCACCGCTTTGGTGTGGGGAGGGCTGGCCCGTATCTTCTTCCTTCACCACGTCACCTGGAGCATCAACTCCATCTGCCACTTCTACGGCAAGAGGCCCTTCAAGAGCACCGACCTCAGCACCAACAACTGGATGATGGCTCTCGTCTCCTTCGGGGAGGGCTGGCACAACAGCCACCACGCTTTCCCCACCTCCTACAAGCACGGCCTGGAGCGCGGCCAGTTCGACCCCAGCGCCTGGGCTATCACCGCCATGAAGAAGTTGGGCCTAGCCCGCAACATAAAGGTTCCCACCCCAGAACAGATGGCGGCCAAGCGCGTATAGTGAGCGCTTGCCATGCCAATCGGAAGCGTCTTGAGGCCTGCGGCCGGGTCGCGGACTCGCATGACGGGTCACGAACGCCGCGAACAATTGTTGAGAGTCGGCAAACAGCTCTTCGCGGAACGTGGCTATGAAGCAACCTCGATCGAGGAGATAGCTCAGAGGGCAACGGTTTCGAAGCCGGTCGTCTACGAACATTTCGGCGGCAAGGAAGGCCTCTACGCGGTGGTGGTCGACCGTGAGATGCAGAGCCTCCTGGACCGCGTGACCGAAGCGCTGGTGGCAACCCATCCCCGGGCAATCCTCGAGCAGGCAGCGATCGCTCTGCTGACCTATATCGAGGACGAGCCGGAGGGATTCCGGGTCCTGGTCCGGGACTCCCCGGTAGCCATCACATCCGGCAACTTCGCCAGCCTTATGGCCGATGTGGCGTCGAAGGTCGAGCACATCGTTGCGGCCGAGTTCATCCGGCTGGGTCTGGACGCCGAGATGGCGCCCCTCTACTCCCACGCCCTGGTCGGAATGGTGGCTCTGGTCGGGCAGTGGTGGCTCGATGCGGAGGGGCCCAGCAAGGACAAGGTTGCCGCCCACCTGGTCAACCTCGCGTGGAACGGCTTGAGCCGCCTGGATCCCATGCCCACGCTCGGGCCGCCGGAGCCTGCGCCGGTGCCACAGGCACGGTAAAGAGCGACAACAGGCGGGAAGCACGCGAACATAGCATCTATGCGCCAGACTCGATCAACCTGGTCTCCCGCCTCCTGGAGGCAGCTACCGGCTTCTCAGCAACCCGACTGGGAGGATCTGGAGGCACTCGAGCTCGCACTCGACGAGATCCGCCGGATGCCGCCGCTGGTTTTTGCAGGAGAGGCGAGAGCTCTTACCCGGGCACTCTCCCAAGCCGGTGAAGGGAAGGCTTTTCTGCTCCAGGCGGGCGACTGTGCCGAGTCGTTCACCTCGTTTTCCGCCGATCTGATCCGGGACCAGCTGAAGGTGATCCTTCAGATGGCTGTGGTCCTCACCTACGCCGCCGGGCTCCCGGTCATCAAAGTTGGCCGCATCGCCGGCCAGTTTGCGAAGCCGAGGTCGTCGCCCAACGAATCCGTCAACGGGCGCGAGCTCCCCTCTTTCCGAGGCCATGCGGTGAACGGAGAGGGCTTCGACGAGCAGTCCCGCCGGGCCGACCCTGCCCGTCTGGTCCGCGCCTACCACCAGTCCGCGGCGACGCTGAACCTGATCCGCGCCTTCACCAAAGGGGGTTTTGCCGACATCCAGCAGATGCACATGTGGAACCAGGAGTTCGTGGCATCGAGCCTGCAGGGCCAACAGTACGAGCTCATAGTGGGGCAGATCAGCCGGGCTCTCAAGTTCATGCAGGCGTGCGGGATCGACCTCGCAGGCCACGCCACGCTGCACGAGGTGGACTTCTTCACCTCCCACGAAGCTCTGATCCTCGGGTTCGAGGAGGCCCTGACGCGCAAAGACTCGCTGACCAGCGAGTGGTACGACTGCTCCGCTCACATGCTCTGGGCGGGCGAGAGGACCCGCCAGGCCGATGGAGCGCACATCGAGTTCCTGTCGGGCATCCACAACCCGGTGGCGGTCAAGCTGGGCCCATCGACCACCGAGGAGGAGATCCTCGAGCTCTGCGAGCGACTGAATCCGAATCGGGCGCCGGGACGGCTTACTCTCGTCCCGCGCCTGGGCGCCGGCAGGGTAACGGAGGTGCTGCCCCGCCTGGTCAGCGCCGTCAAGAGGTCGGGCCACCCGGTGGTCT
>JBBDRH010000240.1:0-6534 GCA_040905645.1 Actinomycetota bacterium | reverse complement strand
CCGGGCACTGGAAAGGATCTGATACCGATGGACCGCAAGCTGATGCGCTATGTCTTCTTCAAGGTGGACCCCGCCTGGCGCCGCCTTCCCGATGAGGAGCGGGCCCTGCACAAAAAAGAGCTGGCCGATGTGGTGGCCGGCGCCAAGGTCGACGTGCACACCTACTCCACCGTGGGCATGAGGGCCGACTCCGAGCTGGCCTTGTGGATCATCGCCGAGGGGCCCGAGGCGATCCAGGACTTCCAGTCCTCGATCAACGGCACCTCGCTCGGCCGCTACCTGCATACCTCCTACTCCTACCTGGCACTGACCCGCAAGTCCCAGTACCTCAAGGGCCACAAGCACGAGGGCCAGGAATTCAACATGCCGGCCGGGCCGAAAGGCTCTCCTTACCTGTTCGTCTATCCGATGGACAAACAGCGCCGGTGGTACAAGGTTCCGTTCGAGGAGCGGCGCAAGATCATGGGTGAGCACTTCAAGATCGGGCACCGGTACCCAAATGTGGCGATCCACACCGGCTACTCGTTCGGGATCGACGACCAGGAGTTCGTGGTTGCGTTCGAGGGCAGCTCCCTGGGCGAGTTTCTCGACCTGGTCGAGGAGCTGAGAGGCTCCGAATCGTCTGCTTTCACGCAGCGGGATGTTCCGATCTTCACCTGCGTGAGGATGCCCATCGAAAAGATCCTGGACCAGCTGGACGGCGCCACGAGCAATTAGCCGAATGGATGCAGCGGTGGTGGTCCGAGGTCTGGTCAAGAAATACCGAAAGTCCGGGCGGGGGATCAGCGGCATGGATCTCGACATCGAGCGGGGCGCCACCTTCGCTTTGCTGGGCCCCAACGGGGCGGGCAAGACCACTTTCGTGAAGTGCCTGCTGGGGTTGCTCAGGCCCAACGCCGGCACGATAGCGATCTTCGGCGAGCCGGCGGCCAACCCGTCGTCCCGAGAGGGCGTCGGCTTCGTGCCCGAGACTCCCAGATTCGCCGATTTCCTGTCCGCTCGGGAGGTGATGCGCCTCCACGGCGGCCTGATCGGCCTCTCGGGACCGGCGCTCGAGGATCAGATCGACATGCGGCTGGAGGCCGCGGACCTTCTGGACGCTCCCAAGCGGGTCAAACAGTTCTCCAAAGGTATGGTGCGCCGCCTGGCGCTGGCTCAGGCGCTCCTGGGAAGTCCTCGACTGCTGGTGATGGATGAGCCCACCGCCGATCTCGACCCGATAGGCCGGCGCACCGTCCGTAACCAGATGGCCGCACTGACGGAGGCGGGCGCCACGATAATCCTGAACTCGCACCAGCTATCGGAGGTCGAGAGGCTCTGCGACCATGTGGCGATCATGAACAGAGGCAAGCTCCTGGGACAAGGCCCCATCGATGAGCTCGTCCCCGAGGGCACCGATCTCGAGACGGTGTTCGTGGACATGGTGGAGAAGGCGGGCCACTCACCGTGACTGCGGTCCTGACCATCGCCCGCGCCTCGGTGACCGAACACTTCCGACGGAAGCTGATCCTGTTCTTCCTCGTGATACTCCTCCTGGTGACCGCCGGCCTGCTCTACCTCACCGTCAACGACAGCCTGGCAGCCGACCTGACCACCGCAACGATCGGGCTGGCAACGGCCGCCTCCCTGGGCTTGCTGCCGTTAATCGCCGCGCTGTCGGCGGTCGCGGTGTCGATGAACAACATCGGGCGCCCGTTCTCCGACGGAGAGGCGATGCTGATCATGTCTCGCCCGCTCACCCGCTGGCAGTACGCGCTCGGCCGCTTATCTGCCAGTTTTGCGGTGATCTTCGGCTTGTGCGCAGTCAGCGCATTGCTGATGCAGGGGGTGCGGCTCTTCGATGTAGGGGGCCTGGATTCGGGCCTGTGGGGGCACTGGGCCACCACTGCGTTCAACCTGAGCATCCTGGCGGCGATCACCACCCTGGTCTCAAGCCTGGTCAACGCCCCGGTCCTGGCCGCGTTCATCTCCTACTTCATCTACAGCCTGAGCGGGGTCGTCGCCACGCTCTACCTTCTGGTCTCGAACTCGCGGGTGGGCGGTATGGCCGGAGCACTGATCACCGCCGCGTGGTACCTGACTCCCAAAACCCTGGTCTCCCCGCTGCTGATGAGGGAGGTGGAGAGCGCCGGCGCCGCGGCGGCGCTCCCGGGCTCCATCCTCATACCCTCGACTGCGGGAAGGGTCCTGTGGGCGGTCGCCTACATGGCCATCATGATCCTGCTCACCTTCCTGGTGGTCGAGCGGAAGGACCTCTAAAGGCTGCTTTCAGTTCAGGCTTGAGTTTCGATCATTTGGCAGGAGAGGAAGAATCGATAAGGCGTCCGTCCTGCAGCTTTGTTGTCACCGCAGAGGGGTAATGTTTAGACAGGGAAATCCTGAAACGGCAGAAAGGGAGGTCCGGCAGTGCCTAGATCGATCTGGAAGGGTGCAATAACTTTCGGACTCATCACCATTCCCGTCGGCCTCTTCACGGCCATCGAGGAGAAGGACTTCCGCTTCAACCAGCTCCACTCCAAAGACAACGGCCGCATCAAGTACAAACGCGTTTGCACGATATGCGGCGAGGAGGTCCCCTACGACGAGATCGTCAAAGGGTACGAGTTCGAGAAGGACAACTACGTGGTCTTCACCGAGGAGGAGATGGCGCAGATCCCCGCCGACAGCATCAAAGCCATCGACATAGTCTCGTTCGTGCCGCTCGACGAGATCGACCCAATCTACTTCCAGAAGCCCTACTACCTTGCCCCGGAACCGTCGGGGATCAAGGCTTACAAGCTGCTCGAGAAGGCGCTGACCGAGGCTGGCAAGGTCGGCGTCGCCAAGATCACGCTGCGGGAGAAGGAGCGCCTTGCCACCCTTCGCGTGAAGGACGGCGTCTTCATCCTGGAGACCATGCACTGGCCCGATGAGATCCGGGATGCCGAGTTCGAGGAGCTCAGCAAGAACGTGGAGATCCGTGCCCAGGAGCTTGCGATGGCGAAGAGCCTGATCGAGAACCTCAGCGACCATTTCCAGCCCGAGGAGTTCCACGATGCCTACCGGGAGCGGCTGGAGGAGGCAGTTAAGGCCAAGGTCGAGGGCATGGAGATTGCAGTCGCCCCGAGCAAAGAGCCCACGCAGATCCTGGACCTCATGGAGGCTCTGAAGGCAAGCGTCGAAGCCACCCGGCAGAAGACCAAAGACAAGGACGAAACGAAAGAGAAGGCCAAGGCCAGTTAACGATGTTGCTAGTGCACTACACCCTGTCCAGAGGCAACTGATCCACCAGCGCGCACTCCTCGGGGCGTTTGTCCTCGCGCAGGCCCTTGAAGGAGGGGGCCCGCAGCTTCACCCCGCGGGTAAGCTCGCGATACTCGACCGTGCAGACCAGCTTCGGGTCCACCCACCGCGCCCCCTTGAGGGGCACCGGCGAGGAGAAGGGGCTGACCGTGGTCTCAATGTCTTCCAGCTTTGACTTCAAGGTTGCAAGCGTCTTTTCCTTGAACCCGGTCCCCACCGATCCGATGTAACGCAGGCCCGATGGCTCGTAGACCCCGACCAGCAGTGCGCCGAGCGAGCTCGACCTGCTGTTAAGGCCGGGAGTGAATCCGCCGATCACACAGTCCAGCTCATAAATGGCTTTGACCTTGAGCCAATCGCCGGTCCTCTTCCCCGGGATGTAGTGGCTGAGCCTCTTCTTGCCCACCACGCCCTCCAGCCCCTTGGCCTTGGCGGCGTTGAAGAGAGCTATTCCGTGCTCCGGGAGGGCGTCGGATCGCATCACCCGGTCGCCGAACTCCACCGACCCGCCCAGACGCTCCCGGCGCTCCACCAAAGGCGAGCCTCCCAACCAGGCTCCGGCGCCGAAAGGAATATCGAAGAGCACCAGATCCAGAGGAATCTGCTGCATGGCGCGTTGGATGTCGGAGGGCCGGGTCAGGTTGATACGGTGCTGGAGGAGCTCGAACGAGGGGCGGGAGGCAGTGTCGAGGGCAACGATCTCGCCGTCCAGGACTGCGTTGTCTACCGTGAGCCGGCGGTGGACGTCCGCGAACTCTGGGTACTGGTGGGTTACGTCCCTGCCCGACCTGGAGAACAGTCGGGTGGAGTCGGAATTGCAGAAGGCGAGCACCCTTACGCCGTCCCACTTGACCTCGAAGAGGTGATCGGCGGAGTCGAACGGGTCCCTCACCAGGGTGGGCAGCATGGGGGCAAACAGCGGCGGAAGGGGCAATACTAAGCCGCTCATGTAATGATTCGGACGCTTTCTTAGGTACTTATGGAACCCAAACTAGGTATTTTCGGCAATACAGGCGAGAAAAAGAGCAACAGGGGTATTGCGAAGTTAACAGAACCGTCATATTCTGCCCCGTGCCCCTGACCATGACTAACACTACTCCCCGACACCGGCAGTGAAGGAGATCACCTTCTACCTCGAGCCGGGCGCGTCTCCCGAGACCGACTGGCGGCAGAGGGCCAACTGCAAAGAGACTCCGAACCCCGACGTGTTCTTTCCGATCGGCACGACGGGCCCGGCGCTCGACCAGATCGAGCAGGCCAAGGCAATCTGCGAGCCGTGCGCGGTCAAGCAGGATTGCCTCGAGTGGGCGATCGAAACTCATCAGGAGTGTGGTGTGTGGGGCGGGCTATCCGAAGACGAGCGTAAGGCCGTAAGCAGCGGACGCCGCCTCTACTAGAGGCGCCCGCTTTCGACATTCGTCAGGCGCGCATGCCGGGCTTCTCCGTTGGCACATCGACCACCACCTTGGTGCCCTGGTCCGACTCCATGGTGAGGACTCCCCCAAGCTCGGTCTCGACCAGCTCTCGCACGATCTGAAGACCCAGGCCGGTGGAGGTCGGTCGGAAGTCCTGAGGGAGCCCGGCGCCGTCGTCATGGACAGTCATCCTCAGTCTTTGCGGACTTCGCTCCATAGATACCTCGACGCACCCGCCCGAGTGCTTGAAGGCGTGCTCGACGGAGTTTTGAATCAGCTCGACCAGCACGACGGCCAGGGGCGTGGCCAGGTCGGAGTGCAGCTTTCCGGGATCTCCCTTCACCTCTATCTCGACCTTGCGATCCGGATCGATGAGGGCCTGGGAGACCATCTCCACCAGCCGGCCGGCGACGGTTCCGAAGTCGACGTGCTGGCCGGACTCCCGCGAGAGTGTCTCATGCACCAGGGCGATCGCGGCAATGCGGCGGGTCGCCTCCTCCAGCTCTCGCTTGGCTTCTGAAGGCAGGCGCCTCGCCTGGATCCTGAGCAGGCTGGCGATCGTCTGCAGGTTGTTCTTGACCCGATGATGGACCTCACGGACCACGGCCTCCTGGCGCTGCAGCTGGCGCTCCCGGTACCTGAGCTGAGTCACGTCCCGCACCAGCAGCAGAGCGCCCGTCACGGTGCGCTGAGGGCCCTCCAGAAACGGCAGGGCGCGCTGCAGCACCACCGACATGCCCATCTCCACATCGCTTTGCGCCTGCGTTCCGAAACCGAGCGCCGTTGAGGCAGCCGAGGCGTCGACTCCCACGTCGACCATCCTTTCGCCCTGAATATTGGAGACGATGCCGAGCCTCCGGTAGGCCGACACGGCGTTGGGGCTCGCATAGAGAACCTTTCCCGCCGCGTTCAGCCTGATCATCCCGTCGCCCACGCGGGGTGCCAGCTCCGGCTCCAGGCCTTCACCGGGGAACGGGAAGTACCCCTCCCCCAGCATCCTGCTCAGCACCGCAGCGCACTCGAGATAGTTCTGCTCCAGCTCGCCCCGCCTTCTGTGCTTGAGCGGCGCCCCGTGAACGGTCATGACTGCGGCCACCTTGCCGCCCACCGGAACCGGGATGGCCTCCATCCGGATGGGTAAGCCGTCGACTATCACCGGGTGATCACGTTTCCAGCTCCGGTTTTCGTGGTAGGCACGATCGACTACCGCCAGCTCCTCCAACCTGAGCACCCTTCCAAAGAGGTCCTGTGGGTAAAGAGTCTGTGCGGTGTAGGGACGCATCTGGGCGAGGCACACAAAACCGGTTCCCCGGGCAAGCGGCGCCCACAACAGGAGGTCGGCAAATGAGAGGTCTGAAAGCAGCTGCCAGGAGGCCAGCAGGCGCGAAAGGTGATCTACCTCGTCGTCCAGTAGCTCCGCCTGGTCCCGGACCAGCTCTCTCAGGGTCGGCACTTCCTACATTCCCCTCGTTCTCTACGAGTCGATGAGGTTCAAGGTTACGCTCGATTGGCGGGCCCGCGAAAACTCGGGCCCCAAACCCGCTTAACATTCTCCCGTGGACAAAGCGACTCGACGCCGCAGCCCCTTTGCCTATCTGCTGGTCCTGGCCCTGATCATTGTCAGCGCTGCAGGCGCGCTCTTTGTGACGAGGTCGGATGTGGATCCGCCGTCATTCCTCTTGGCGGCAGCCTTCAAATGGTTGGCGCAAGAGAACGCCTCCGGACGACAGAGCGTCGCCGAACCTGCTCAGGCAGCTCCGGCCTCCGAGCAGGGCGCCGCGGCGCCGGTGGAGGAGCGGGTGAATGCGGTGCCCCCCTCATTGCGGGCGACGATCCC
>JBBDRH010000239.1:0-6546 GCA_040905645.1 Actinomycetota bacterium | reverse complement strand
GGGATCTCCAGTACCGGTTGTAGACGGCAACCTTCACGAGGCCGCGCTGCCGATCTGCAAAGGTGCCCTGCGACTCCGCAGCCCCGTCCGGACCCGGGCGTAGAAGGCGAAGGGTGCATGAACCAGAAAGGAGATCAGTGCCTTCACAAGAGTGGTGGTGGTCTTGGACAGCCTGCGGTTACGGAGGTCGGAACGGACGTGCCGCAAAACGTGAGCGATGAAATCTGACGACTCCTTGACCGCGATGGCGGTCGACGCGTTCTTAACCAGGACCAGGAGCCGGTTCCTCCAGACATAGAAGTTGAACAAGTCGGAGTATTCGCCGGTTGTCGATGCGTGAAAGTGTCTTACAACCGACTTTGGGACGTAAGCATAGGACCAACCGCGGCGCTGCCCGCGCCAGGAAAGGTCGAAATCTTCGTAGTAGAGGAAGAAAGTCTCGTCGAAAAGCCCCACGTCCTCCAGGTAGCGGGGGGAAAGGAGGACGCTGCATCCGCACCAGGCAAATACGTGGCCGGGCTCATCGAACTGACCGGTGTCGGGCTGAAAGATGCCGCGGTCGGCGGAGTTTCTGGAATCGACGAGGTCGGACCCGGCGTTGTTGATCATGTCGAAAGGTTTGCCGCACAGCTTCACTTCAATCCACGCAGGCATGTTGTGCACCTCCACCTCCGTCTGCTGCTCGCCCATCCGTACCAGCAGGGGCTTCGTGTCCTCGGCGGAGACCCTCAGCCGGCATATCGTCCCCACGTCCTCCTCTTCGTACGGGACCCTAAGCACGGCGTGCCCGTCGGTCCACCTGAAGTCCGGCTCCCTGTTGCCCCCGGGCTCCTGGCCCCAGAAACCGGACGCAAAGTGACACTTGTGAAACCTGTCGTCCTGCCCGATCTTCAAACCGCTCACCCGGACTCCCAGGTCCCGGGTGTCCGTGCCGATGGGACGAAAGCTCGGAGACTCCAGCTCCAGATCGACGTACTTCGTGGCAAAAAGGATCTTCGAACAGGCCGCGCCGACCCAGGGCGAGGACTCCAGGGCTTCCACCAGGGGTTCCAGCCAGCCCGGCTCCACCATGGCGTCGTTGTTGAGCAGGGCCACGTAGTCCACGTCGGTCATCGATTTGATCGCAAGGTTGCAGCCGCCGGCAAAACCCCGGTTGGTAGTCGACGTAACGAGCCTGATGTCGGGGTGGGTGAGTTTTAAGCGGGTGACGCTGTCGTCGCTGGAATTATTGTCGACGACCACTATCTCCAGCCGGTCGGCGGGCCAATCCAGCCTATGGAGATGGTCCAGGCATTTGATGGTCAAGCTCGCACGGTTGTAGTTGAGGATCCCAACCCCGACGCGTGGCTTCAAACGGGCCTCCTGGCGACGAGGTAGATCTCATTTGGTCCGTAGTGATACTTGAGGACCTTATTGATGGTCCGCGACGCGACCTGGGTTTGATGACGAATCTGATCCATTCGTTCGTCCAGTACCTTGATCTGCTCAAACAGCGTGTGATTCACGTCGTAGACCCGCTGCAAGAGCGCGTAGAGGCTTCTCCTCGTGTCCGGGTCATCCGTATCGAGCTGCTCGGCGGACCAGGGTGGGAGCTCGGGCATCTCAAGCTCGCTCCAGGGCGCCATGGTGTCGGGCACCAGAAGCTCCGGCGGCGGGCCCGGCTCATCGACCGGGTTGAACCCCGAGGTGAGGACCTCCAACCCGGCCTGTCGTGCCAGGAACTCCAGCAGGGGAATCGTGTAGGGACGGACGTGGGTGGGATCGTTCCAAAAGTCGCTCAGGATGATCGAGAGGCATTGAGGGTTCGGGGTGACGACTATCAGGACGCCTTCCGGCTTCAACCGTTCGCGGGCGGCAATGAAGAGCTGCAGTGAGTCCTCCACCGTGAGGTGTTCGATCAGGTGCGCAGCGAATATCGCATCGGGCTCCTCTGCGGTGGTCTTGAGGAACTCGATCGCGTCCTGCTCAACGGCCACGAGGTCTCGCTGCCTGGTTTCGGCAATCATTCCCGGATCGTTGTCGACGCCCAGAGCCCTCTTTCCGGAGCTCTGAGCCGCTTCCAGGAACTCTCCCCGTCCGCAGCCGAGCTCGATGATGAAACGGGTGTCCGCGATGAACTGCAGATAGTAGGACCTGACCTCCAGATTGTGCGCGGGGTCGAAGTTTTGGTGCTGGTAGTAATCGCTCTCCAGAGAGTTAGCCGGGCGATTCATTCCTGACCCCTTGTGCGGCGGACCTTTTGGACGGCAATAGCTTAGTTCACACTCCAACCCGCATGACCTAGTACCATCGAGGAGACGAGGGGAGTGCGATGAGCGCCGAGGACCTAGAGCAGTTCGAGACAGACCTGGAGCTTGCCCTTTACCGTGAGTACCGCGACGTGCTTCCGATGTTCAGATACGTCGTGGAGACGGACAGGCGCTCCTATCTGTGCAACAGCTATGAGGTCCTGAGCCACCGGGGCGACGACGGGGCCTGGTTCGAGGTCATCCTCAAAGATGCCTGGGCCTGGGACATCTACCGGCCCACGCGGTTCGTCACGGAGGTCAAGATCCACACGGTCAGGGATCTCAACATCGAGGAGCTGGCCAGGTCGGTGGACCGCCCCAACCTCGACGATCTCCGGGACCTTTAGCGCCTCCATCTCGAAGCAGGCCGAGGTTGTCATAGCCGGCGCCTAATCTTGTTCTTTATGGGCGGCAGACAGGTTCAAATAGTCGGCGAAGACGCTGCCGAGCGCCTGCTCAGCGGCATGGGCATGCGGGTTCTGGCACGCAACTGGCGGTCGAGGTTCGGGGAGTTGGATCTGGTGGCGATGGACGGCAGCACGCTCGTCTTTGTCGAGGTGAAGTGCCGCACCCGGGACGAGCTTTACGATCCCGCCCTCGCGGTGGATCATCGCAAGAGGGCCCAGCTGCGCCGGCTGGCCGGTGCCTTTATGGCCATGGAGCGTCCCAGGTTCAAGGACTGCCGATTTGACGTCGTCTCGGTGGTTGCCACCTCACCGCCCAAGCTCAAACATCTTGTCAACGCGTTCTAGGCCTCTCCGGGACACCGGCCGGCGCAGGTGGCCCATTGGGCTTGCCGCTGCGCTCGCCTTTCTGATGGCAGGGTCGCTCGTCGCCGCACTGTTGTCGCTCCGATCGATAGAGGGGGCGATCCCGGGCAAGGCGGCCATCTTGGGGTTTGCCACCGACGGCAGGGCTTTTTTGATAGGGACCGCAAACCGCGCCTACACCAGCCTCGACGGGCGTACGTGGTCGGCGGTGGAAGGGCTGGAAGGGCCCACCCTGCTGGCGGGGGGCGAGAGCGGCGCAGTGCTTCTGAACGGGGGGAAGCTCTACCGCTCCGAGGACCTCAGGACGCTGACCCCGCTCCCGGGCGAGGCGCGTGAAGCGGCGGCGCTGGCGGCCGGCCCCACCGGTGAGATCTATCTTGCCACCGGGTCCGGCCGGTTCTTCCGGGCAGCCGCGGATGGGAAGCCCCGGGAGATCGAGGGGGATCGCGGGCCGGATGAGGTGCTTGCTCTGGCGGCCGGGGAAGGCTCTCCGCCGCCGCTTCTGGCGGGAGGCCTGAACTCGGGGCTCTGGAGGTCGGATGACGGAGGCGCCCGGTGGAGCAGGATCCTGGGGACGCCGACCCGTGCCGCGATGCTCGACCGGCAAGTGGCGGGAAGGGGATTCATTGCCACTGCAGGCGGTGTTCTTGTGTCGGCCGACGGCCGCCGGTGGGAGTTCACGGACCTGCGGGATGCGGTCGAGGCCCTGGCTCAGACCCAGGACATGTATTTTGCGATCACAGCTGAAAGGCTTGTGTACGAATCGCCGGACGGACTCGAGTGGAAGCCGCTGTCTTGAACATCTCGATCTCCCTGCTGGGCGGAACCCAGTCAGGGGTTCCAGATAGGTAGAAAAATGTCTATACTTCTACCTATGGCGCTTAGTATCAAGAATGACGAGGCCGATAGGCTGGCCCGAGAATTGGCCGCGGCCACCGGAGAGTCGATCACCGAGGCGACATTGGTGGCGCTCCGTGAACGGTTGGCGAGTGTCAAGAATCGCCGCGGCGGGGACGCGGCCTTCCGGCTGCAGCGCCTCGTCGAGGATGTACAGAATCTGGTCGTGTTCGATCCCCGGCCGGCAGACGAGATCCTCGGTTACGACAACAAAGGATTGCCCGGCTGACCCCTATGGTCATCGACACATCGGGGGCCTTCGCAGTCCTGACCGGCGAGCCGGGGAGCGAGAGCATGGTCGAAGCCCTGGCCGGCAGCGCGGAATTGCTGATGTCGGCCGGAACGACGGTTGAGCTTGGGATTGTTTTCGAATCTCGGTACGGCCCGGCAGGTGGGTCAATTATCGAACGCTTCATTCGTGAGGCGGGCATTGAGATCGTTTCAGTGGACCGTGATCAGGCCGGCCGGGCGATGGAGGGTTGGCGCCGGTTTGGGAAGGGCCGTCACCCTGCCGGGCTGAACTTTGGCGATTGTTTCACGTACGCGCTGGGGGTTTCGACCGGGTATCCCGTGTTGTGCGTGGGGACCGAGTTTGCCCAGGCCGGCATGGAGGTGGTGGTCCCGGGCACCGAGGAGTGACATTCGCAGTTCACATGGCTGCCCGCTCTCAGAACTTTAGGTCAGACGGGAAGCGAAACGTGTCATACCCGCTGAGTAGTGTGCTCCCATGTTCGCAAAGGTCTCCTCGGTAGCCGTAGTCGGCATGGAAGGGTGTCCGGTCGATGTTGAGGTCGACATTGCCGGAGGACTTCCGGACTTTCACGTGGTCGGGCTGCCCAGCACCGCAATCAAGGAGGCACGCCGCCGGGTACGAGCGGCGGTCGTGAACTCGGGGAGAGCCTGGCCCATGCGCCAGATTACGGCCAGCCTGGCGCCCGGTGACCTGCGGAAGGACGGAGCCCTGTTCGACCTCCCTCTGGCGGTGGCAGTCCTGGCCGCCTACGGCGATGTCAAGGTCCCGGATCTGTCCCGGTACCTGTTGTTGGGAGAGCTGGCTCTCGATGGGCGGCTCCGGCCCATCCGGGGCGCCCTGGCCGCCGCTCTCACCGCCCGAAAGGCAGGGTGGAGGGGGATCGTTCTGCCCAAGGACAACTCCGCGGAGGCGGCGCTGGTTTCCGGGATCGACGTCTTCGGGGCCGGCAGCCTCTCCGAAGCCCTGGCGTTCTTGAGCGAAAAGCTAAAGCTCCCGCCTGCGGCGGCGGTCTCGGCCGACTCGCTGCTGGGGGAGTGCCGCTACGAGGGCCCGGATTTCAGTGATGTGCGGGGGCAGGCAGTGGTCCTGCGCGCGATGGAGATCGCTGCGGCCGGGGGCCACAATCTGTTCATGGTCGGCCCCCCGGGGTGCGGCAAGACCATGATGGCTCAGCGCCTCCCCGGGATCCTGCCGCCACTCACCTCCTCTGAGGCCCTGGAGGTCACTCAGATCTGGTCGGTGGCGGGAATGCTGAAGGCCGAGCAGCCGCTCGTTGTGAATCGGCCTTTCCGGGCTCCCCACCACCACGCCTCCGCCGCCGCCATCGTCGGAGGTGGTAGCCCGGTCCCCAGGCCGGGTGAGATCTCCCTGGCCCACAGGGGCGTGCTCTTCCTGGATGAGCTGCCCCTGTTCTCCCCGATGGTGCTCGAAGCGCTGCGCCAGCCGGTGGAGGAGGGCACCATCCGGGTCGTGAGACAGGGGATGAGCGCGATCTTTCCGGCCTCGGTCTCATTGGTGGCCGCCGCCAATCCGTGCCTGTGTGGAGGATCGGGGGACGGGCTTGCCTGCAACTGCCCGCCCAAGCGCCTGGAAGCCTACTCCGCCCGTCTTTCCGGACCGTTCCTCGATCGCATCGATCTGCAGGTGGAGGTTCCCCGATTGACGCAGGAGGAGCTGTTCGAGCTGACGCCCTCGGAGCCGTCCGCCTCGATACGCGCCCGGGTGATCGAGTCGGGGCGCTTTCGCTCCGCGCGATTGAACCAGGGTGACGATCCCCCCAGGATCGGATCTTTGAGCCCGCCGGTCCGCAAGTTCCTCCGCCAGATTCTGGCTTTTGACTCTTCGTCGGCCCGCGGTGTGAACAGGATCCTGGGTGTGGCCCGATCGATAGCGGATCTGGCCTCATCCGCAGAAATCGATGAGGAGCACGTGGCCGAAGCCGTGCAGTATCGCCGCAATCTCTGGGGAGCGCCGTGATTCTCTTCCGCCCGCCTACCGGTGTCGCCCACCGCCTCAATCTGGGGGGAACGCCTTGATTCGCTCCATTTGGAAGAACGATCCCGCCTACCCGGCGATGTTGAGAGAGATTCCCGATCCTCCCGAGAGGCTGTACGTAGAGGGGAAGGACCCGGATCAGGGGCCGGTCATTGCCGTCGTGGGCTCGCGCCGCGCGTCGCGCTACGGGCTCGAGGTCGCGCACTGGCTCGCCGCCGAGCTGGCTTCCGACGGACTGACGGTGGTGAGCGGCCTGGCCCGGGGAATCGATGCCGCGGCACATCGCGGGGCGCTCTCGGTCGGCGGCTCCACAGTCGCCGTCATGGGTTGCGGTCTGGATGTT
>JBBDRH010000238.1:0-6551 GCA_040905645.1 Actinomycetota bacterium | reverse complement strand
CCTCCGGTCAGGTCAGGCAAATCAGGGACGCCGATCTGCTGATCTACATCGGGAAGGGGTTCCAGCCGGCAGTGGAGGCGCTGGTGCCGGAGCTGGAGGGAAAGGCCCTCGATGTCCTGCAGCTGGGGGGTCCCTCTCAGAACGATCCGCACCTCTGGTTGGATCCCGTGCTGATGGTAGCGATCACTAACTCGGTTGCCACCACGCTTTCGGAGATCGATGAGCGGAACAAATCCACCTACCAGAGGAACGCCGAGGATCTGGTGGCGGAGCTCAACGTGCTCGACGACTCCTTTCAAAATGGTTTGTCGAGGTGCGACAGGCGAGATTTCGTCACGAGTCACGATGCGTTCGGGTACCTCGCCGCCCGCTTCAACCTCGAGCAGATAGGCATCTCGGGCATCGACCCGGAGCAGGAACCGTCGGCACGCAGGCTCAAGGAGGTTGGGGATCTGGTGAAGCGCCGGGGCATAACCACGATCTTCTTTGAAAGCCTGCTTCCTCCCGA
Organism: Actinomycetota bacterium; assembly: GCA_040905645.1. Classification (GTDB taxonomy): domain Bacteria; phylum Actinomycetota; class CADDZG01; order JAHWKV01; family JAHWKV01; genus JBBDRH01. The sequence continues at coordinate 6,043 of JBBDRH010000238.1, read as the reverse complement.
TCTGGCCGAGACGGTGGCGCGGGAAACGGGCGTGACCACCGCGCAGCTCGATCCCATCGAGAGCCCGCCGGAACGCGGGGACTACATAAGCGCGATGCGCTCCAACCTGGAAGAGCTGAGGGAGGCGCTGAACTGCCGGTGAGCTCGGTGCCGGTAGCCAGGATCCACGACTGCCGGGTTACGCTCGGCCAGAGAAAAGTTCTCGACGGGGTCACCCTCGACGTGCTTGCCGGGCAGTTCATCGCGCTGCTGGGCGCAAACGGCTCGGGAAAGACCACCCTGGTCCGCGCCATGCTGGGGCTCCTGCCTCTGGAAGCGGGAAGGATCGAGCTGTTCGGCACGCCTCTCGAGAGGTTCAAGCAGTGGGGGAGGATCGGCTACGTTCCCCAGCGCTTCGGAGCCGTCTCCGGAGTCCCTGCCACCGTGGAGGAGATCGTCATGACCGGCCGGATCGGTGTGGCCCGGCGCGGCCGCGCCTACTCCGCAAACGATCGGGATGCAGGAGTCCGCGCGCTCGATTCGGTGGGCCTTGCCGACCTGCGGCGCAGGCGGATATCCGCCCTGTCGGGCGGGCAGCAGCAGCGGGTGTTGATAGCTCGGGCGCTTGTCAACGACCCCGAGCTGCTGGTGCTGGACGAGCCGGTTTCCAACGTCGACCTCGCCAGCCAGGAGAGTTTTTCGGAAACCCTCGGCCGCCTGCCCGAGTCGAACGCGGTGCTGCTGCTGGCTCATGCACTGGGGGTCATGCAGCCGCTGGTCGACCGAACCATAGTGCTCGACGAGGGCAAAATTTCGTATGACGGGCCCCCGGGTCCGGAGCATGTAACCGGTCACGAACATCACCACCCGGACCCTCATTCAGTTCGGTGATCGAGGTCTTCCAGCTGGAGTTCATGAGACGGGCGCTGCTGGCCGCGCTTCTGGTAGGGATCACCGCACCCTCGATCGGGGTGTTCCTGGTCCAGCGGCGGCTCGCTTTGATGGGGGACGGCATCGGACACGTGGCGTTCATGGGAGTTGCGGCAGGCTTGTTCTTTGGAGTGTCACCGATCGTCTCGGGAATCGTGGCAGCCTCGCTTGCCGGAGCGGGAATAGAGGTTCTGAGAGAGCGGGGACGAACTGCGGGCGACGTGGCTCTGGCCCTGATCTTCTACGGCGGCATCGCGGCGGGCGCCCTCCTGACCTTCAAATCCGGAAAGGGCAACCAGGTGCTGGGGTACCTGTTCGGTTCGGTGCTCACGGTCGACCTTCGCGATTTGTCAACCCTCGCCGTGGCCGGTGTGCTGGTCGTGGCCGCCATGACCGTGTGGAGAAAGGAGTTCTTCGCCCTCTGCTACGACGAGGAGGTGGCGCGCTCCTCGGGACTGCCGGTACGAGCTCTCAACTTTGGTCTGGCGGTCGCGGCCGCCGTGACCGTGGGGGTGACGATGAGGGTGGTAGGCATCCTGCTGGTTTCGGCATTGCTCGTGCTGCCGGTGGCGATAGTCCAGCAGCTTACCCGGAGCTTCCGAGCCACGGTGCTGGCCAGCATGGCCTTGGGAGGAGCTCTCAGCGTTGGAGGCGTTCTGGCTGCCTTTTACCTCGACACCTCGCCCGGCCCCACGATAGTTCTCATCGCACTCGCGGCCTTCTTCGCCGCAGCGCTTCTGTCCCGGAGGGGCGTCGGTCAAACTGCTCCAGGATCGGCTTGATGCTCTTGCGCCGGAGTCTGCGCTCCCCACCCGCAATTGCTTGTGTGAAACAGTCGACCAAAGTGTGATTTACGAGGTTTCCGGGAGTAAAGTACATCCCGATGGCAGATGAACAGTGCCCGCTGTGTTCCGGACCTCTCGAGGTACGCCAGAACTCGCCCTGTCACGAATGCGGAGGTGACCCCGACTCACTGGGGCGCTTCCGTGAAGGCGAGGACAGCTACCACGCGGTAAGGATGTTCCAGGGCTTGGAGCTGATTCTGTGCGATATGTGCATGGTGAGCTTCGGCGCGCACGATCCGGCGTTCTTCGGTCTGCAGCGTGACTTCGGCATCGGTTTCGAGCATATGGACATCGTCAAACAAATTCAGAGTCCTACCGCCAGGCAGGACCAGTTCTGCCCCAAGTGCGGCTACCGGTTGAGGTTCCTGCGATTCGTGAAGGACGCCCGAGCCAACGCCGCTCCTTGAAGCGCCCCCGGAGCTCGTAGAGCTCCAATCCTCCCTGATCGGCGCGCTTCGCCCATGGTTCGACCTCCTTTGGTTTCAGCGGCAGTTTTCACAGAGCCCGAACAGACCCACCGGACGTTGGTGAAGCTCGAATCCGAAGTCCTTCAGGATCGATTCCTCCAGCCCGGACAGAGTGGACATGGGCATCTCCTGGATCGCCCCGCACTTCTCGCAGCACAGATGGTGGTGCTGGTGATCTCTCAGGTGATAGACGGTCCGCCCGTCGGCAAAGTACACACGGTCGACCACCTCGATCTCCCGCAGCGTCTCGAGCGTCCGGTAGACCGTCGATACATCGACTGAGGGGAAGTCTTTCTGGACCTGCTGGGCTATGGCGTCGGCGCTGATGTGGCCGTGGCAATCGACAATGACCTGGATCACCGCCTGGCGGCTCATCGTTCGCCGTCCCCCGTTGGCGACGATCCGTTCCAGGATTTGCTCGACCCGAGCCCTCGAGTCGACCTCTGTTTTCGTCAAAGCAGGCCTTTCTTGCTATTGCATCCGAGTCTTATTATGCACAACGGCGGCCGATCTAATGGGCCGAGCGGGCCGAGTGCAACGCACCCTTTCGGCGATCACAGCGAAACTTGCGTACGGTGCTCGGGGATGCCGTGCCCGATCCGCTTCCCGGCGGTCATCGTGTAGACAATCGTGAAGAGGGCTCCGCCGGTGAGCACGATCGTCGGCCCGGAGGCTATGTCGAGGTGATAGCTGGCGATCATCCCGACGAAGCCGCAAAAGGCCCCGATCGCGGTGGCCAGGGGGAGCATCCTGCCGAACGAGTGAGTGATCATCCGGGCGACCACTGCGGGAATCACTATCCCTGCTGCGATGAGGGTTACGCCCATGACGTTCATCGTCGCGAGGATGGAGGCGGCGAGAACCAGCATCAGCAGCGCGTCGATCCGTCCCGTCTTCACCCCGGAAGCGGCCGCCACCTCGGGGTCGAAGGTCGAGAAGAGCAGCGGCCGGTACTGGAAGAAGACCAAAGCCACCGCCATCAGGGACACCCCCAACACCATCCAGACATCCAGACTGGAGACGCCCAGCACGTTCCCGAAAAGGACCGAGTCCGGGTTGCGGCCCGGCGAACCGAAGACCTGGATGAGGGCCAGCCCCAGCGCGAACGACGCCGTGGTGATCACCCCGATGGCGGCATCGGATCCGATCGACCTCCGCCGGGTGACCCTGTTGATCATCAGGGCCGACGCCAGGCCCCAGACTCCGGCGCCGAGAAACACGTTTATTCCCATCAGGCCGCTGGCGGCGAAGCCGCCGAAGATGGCGTGAGAGAGCCCGTGGCCTATGTAGCTCATGCTGCGCAGGACCACATAGACGCCGATCATCCCGCACAGAGCCCCGGCGATGGTAGCCACCGCGAGCCCGTTGCGGAAGAACTCGAACTCGAAGGGCCTGAGGAGCTCGGTCATATTGGGATGACGTCTTCCGGGTGGTAAGGGTCGAGGATCAGGGGAATCCCGGCGTGCTGCAGCACCTCCATCCGGGCCCCGTAGGTGCGTTCCAGCACATCGCCGGTAAGCACGGAGCTCGGCGGGCCGTATCCGATCACCTCCCGGTTGAGGCATAGCAGGGTGGGAAGATGGGCGGCGATCCCGTTGAGGTCGTGGGTGGTGAGCAGGATCGCCAGCCCTCCCCGGTTGAGCTCAGCCAGAAGATGCATCACCTCGTGCCGGGTCTTGAGGTCCACGCCGGAGGTGGGCTCGTCCATGAGCAGCAGCTGGGGCCTGCGCATCAGGGCCCTGGCGATGAAAACCCGCTGCTGCTGGCCTCCGGAGAGCTCCCGGATGTGCCGCTTCTCGAGCGTTGCGATCCCGAGCCGCTCAAGTACCTCGCTGACCTCGAGCTTCTCATCCCTGCCGGCCCAGGGGAGCCGCCTCCCCGAGGTCCTGCCGATCAGAACGCACTCGCCCACCGTGATCGGAAAGTTCCAATCGATGGTCTCCACCTGCGGCACGTAGGCCACGCTCAGGTTCCGAGCGCGGGTTATCGATCCGGTGATCGGGACTACCGTGCCCAGCAGGGCCTTCAGCAGCGTGGTCTTGCCCGATCCCGACGGGCCCACCACCCCCACGAAGTCGCAGGCGCCGAGCTCCAGGCTGACCTCGCGTAGCACAGCCTGCCCTCCGTAGCTGCAGGTGAGCTTATCGACGGTCACCAGAGGCATCGATGGATTCACTGTGGATATTCCCCTTCGTCGGGGGCCACGTTCTCCACCTTGAAGGCCTTTAGGGCGGAGGCATCGCCGCCCAGCGCCTCCACCATCGTCACGTAGTCGAAGCGCATCAGACCCAGCCAGGAGTGTTCCGGATCACCGGGTTCGCCCGGAAGGTCGTCGTCCCGCAGGACGTCCACGTACCTCACCCCGGTCTCCCTCCCGATCTGAGCCAGGACCGGGCTGGGGAAGACCTCCGACCCGAAGATGGCCTTGACCCCCTGTGCGCGGACCTGATCGATCAGATCCGCCACCTCCTTCGGGGTGGGGTCCTCGAAGTCCGATACCTGTATGGCTCCGATGACCGTCCAGCCGTAGGTCCTGGCAAAGTAGGCATAGGCGTCGTGGTAGGTGAGCAGTTTGCGGTCCTCACTGGGCAGTGTGGCGAAGCTGGTCCGCATGGCCCGGTCGAGCTCGTCGACCTTGGCCGTGAAGGCTTCGAAGTTGGCGGCATAGAAATCGGCGTTCGCGGGGTCTTTCCGCGACACCTCGTCTGTGATGATCTCGGCGTAGCGCTTCACCAGAGTCGGGTCGGTCCACAGGTGGGGGTTGGGCTTGCCGCCGGACTTCGGGAAGCTTAAGTCGTAGAGGTAATCGCTCTCATCGATGGCCAGGGGGCCCAGCTCAACTATCTCCGCGCCGTCCTTGCGGTTGGTCCGGGCAAGCTTGAGGGTGGGCTCCTCCAGGACCAGGCCGTTGATGAAGACGAGGTCGGCAGTCGAGAGCACCTCGGCGATGCTGGGGGAGGGCTCGAACGTGTGGGAGTTGGTGCCTTCCGGGACGACTCCGGTGACGCCCGCCCTATCGCCGACCACATTAGCGGTGATGCTGGTTATCGGAGCGACGGTGGTCACGATCTGAAGCCGACCGTCTATCTGCCCCGGAGCATCCGGCTCCTTGCCGATCGAGCAGGCGGCGCCGGCGGTCAGGGCCAGTGCGGTAGTTGCCGCAGCGAGAATCTTTCCCCGGAATCCCCACGTGCCCAGCACGACCATCCTTCCGTTGGTGTTTACCAGAACGATTTAATAGCGCCCTGCTCCTTATTGCAAATTGGTGGCATTACTTGAAATTTTGTCACAAGTACCCACTAACCTTTGGGTGGTTTTGGAATTGAAATTGTCCGGGCCTCGTCGTAGAACTGAATCTTCCCCGCACTTCCCCAAACCACGTTTTTGGCAGCCGGTACAAAAGGAGGGCGGGATGCAGGACTCTGGTGTTCTCCAACGAATCTCGGACTCGGCGCGGACATCCCGCTCCGAGCTCGGTCTGATTGCTCTGCTGGGCATCGCCGTCGTCGGGGCGGGCCTGGTCGTGGTCCTTCGGACCTCGGACCCGCCCGCCCCGCATGTCCACAGGGAGGCTCCGGCGGTGCAGCCGAGCCCGCTCCCGGAGCCGAAGACGATGATGGTTCACGTGGCCGGGCGGGTCCGGAACCCCGGCGTCTACGAGCTCGCCGAGGGCAGCAGGGTGACCGATGCGATCTCTGCCGCCGGCGGCCCTCTCGAGGGCGCCGACGGCAACGCGCTCAACCTGGCTGCGCCGGTCGGCGACGGTCAGAAGATCACGCTGACCAAGCCGGGCGAGGCGCCTCCACCGGACGATGTGGGAGG
>JBBDRH010000237.1:0-1114 GCA_040905645.1 Actinomycetota bacterium | reverse complement strand
GCCCGGGCGGCTCTGGCGGCGCTGGATCCGACCCGCCACACCACCATCTACCTGGCCAACCCCTCGATCGGGGTCAGGGGCCTTTACGCCCAGGTGGTGCAGGCTTTGGGGGGATCGCCTTTGTTCCTCATGGCGGCGGTCGTCCCCCAGGCGGCAGCAGCGCTGGCGACCGAGGAGGACGAGCGGGGCAAACGGGTGGTACTGGTGGTCGACGAAGCCCACCTGTTGTCGGCCGAGCAACTGGAGGCGGTGAGGCTGCTCACCAACTCGGAGATGGACTCGAAGTCCTCGTGCTGCTGTTTGCTGCTCGGCCAGCCGACGCTACGGCGAAGGGTGAAGATGGGGGCGTTTGCCGCCTTCGATCAACGGATCACCCTGCGCTACCACCTGGAGGGGATGGACCTGGCTGAGACCCAGGGATATCTCGAGCATCACCTCAAGCTGGCAGGACGAGGTGACCCGCTGTTCGCCGACTCCGCAGTGGCGCTTATCCAACAGACCTCCCGGGGCATCCCCCGGGCGGTCAACAACCTGGCGGTTCAGTCTTTGGTCGCCACCTTTGCCGAGGGCAAGGGCATGGTTGATGAGGCTGCGGCGCGGGCTGCGGTGGCTGAGGTCACTTCCGACTGAGGGTCTTGCCTTGCGAAGCGGCCGGTTCCCTTAGGGGCCGGCCGTTTTCGCGCTGCCACAGGGCCGATTTCATCCTCACGATGAACGTCGTCTACGTCCTCAAACTAAGTGGCGGCCAACAAGCGCAGCCGAGATAAGCGTGGTGGTCTCCTCCTGCAGATCCCGCAGGAAGACATCGGAGTAGCCGTTGGTGTCACCGGGAATAAGGTTCGGATCGTCCGAGACGAAGGCGACCCAGCGGCCATCGGCCGATATCGAGGGAGAAAAGCTTAGCCGGTCTCGTTTGGTTGAGAGGTGGCGGAAGCGGAAGGATTCCCGAGACAACTCCGCTCAACAGAGCGGTTGGCGCTATTAAGCGAACCGATCCACGAGCCTTCCTGGGCTTCACACCTGTACCTATCGGCACAATTCAGAATTTGGCTAGCAAGAATTTCTCGTGCCCAGCGATGCGGGCACCCGATGGAAAGGAGGAATGCCTTAAGGA
>JBBDRH010000236.1:0-6590 GCA_040905645.1 Actinomycetota bacterium | reverse complement strand
CCCACGCTTCGGCGACAGGGGGCAGGGGATTTAGTGCGACGTAGGCACCCGAGACCAGCAACAAAACTACGCTTGCGGCGATTCTCGCGAGGAAGACGAACTTCTCCACCCGGTGCTCCACGAATGCCCCCAACGCCGCTATTTCGGTAAAAAAGAACGCGAGTTGGTGGCCGTCGTGACGCACGAATCCCTGCTTGAAGGAGCTGAACAGCAGAATGAACAGGATGATCCAGGCCCCGAGGCGTCGACCGGCGCGCCAGTCCCGAGTGGCGCTCCAGGCAAGGAAACAAATCAACGCAACGTCGTAGGCAGCGACGAGGTAGTCGCCCTTGAACCGCGGATCTTCCAGCCCCATGGCCTCCGAATAACCAGAGGCAAGCTGCGCCGACCCCAGGACGAAAGCGGGGAGATCGGCCAGATGGTTCCCGGAAAGGAGCCATCCGCCGATGAGCCCGGAGCCAATAGCCCCTGCCGCCTCCGCGAGGACCCGCCGGTCGCGGCTCAGAAGGCAGACGACCCCAAACATAGCGGCCATCGCGAGCCCCGTGCTCACCTTGACCAGAAGATGCAGCCCGCCGATGAGACCGGTCACCCTGACCAACCAAAGCTGCGACCGGAGGGTGCGTTCGCCCCGCAGCAGCTCGATACAGAGCAGGAAGACTGAGACGGTGGCGACGATGTCGGCACCCACCGAACGGGCGGTCTGAGTAAGCAGGAAGGCGATCACGAGTGCGAGCGGGAGGGGAATTTTGCGCCGGAGCACCTTCACCAGGAGGATGGCGAACAGAATCTGGACCGCCAGGCTGTAGGCCATGGACAGAAGCACGGTCGAGGGGTAGCAGAGGACTGGCTCGGTGAGGAATCCGAGGGGCCCATAGGTAAACAACAGGTCGCTTCCGTGGTTCCTTCCCCCTCGGGCAGCGATGTGAATTGCCGCTTTCCACGATGGGTCGAGACCCCCCACGGCTACCGTTTGGAGGTCCTGCACGCTCGACAGGCCCAGGAGCACCCCGAGGAATCCATTCGAAGCGAGCCACCGTCGCGCTCTACCCTCCCCGGCGGTGTGCATCGCAAAAGTCTAGGCCACTGCCTCGAGCCGCTCGGCCGTGGCCTGCGACAAATCGCGTAGTAAGCTGGGGTGCGGGGCCGGTTGTGCAAGGCCAGGTAGCTCAGTCGGTAGAGCACGCGGCTGAAAACCGCGGTGTCGCTGGTTCGATTCCGGCCCTGGCCACTTCTCTTCGCCCTGTCCACTCGGGGCGTGTAACGTCGAGACATGATTCCCAGAGTTCTGGCCACCCGTTACGTCGCACCGCTGCGCGAGGGCGGCTCGCTCCCCGGATTGGTGGAGGCGGAGGATCTCGGCACCTACGTTATGAAGTTCCGGGGCGCAGGTCAGGGCCTCAAGGCCCTGGTGGCGGAGGTCATCGTCGGAGAGCTGGGCCGCAGGCTGGACCTGCGGGTTCCGGAGATGCGGGCTCTGGACCTAAGCCCCGAGATCGGCAGATACGAAGCCGATGAGGAGGTCCAGGACCTGCTCACCGCCAGCATCGGGCTCAACCTCGGCATCGACTTCCTACCGGGCTCCTTTGGATACGACGGTGTGGCCTTCAAGCCCTCTGCCCCCGAGGCAGCTCGCATCCTGTGGCTCGACGCGTTCGTCGCCAACGTCGACCGCTCCTGGCGCAACCCCAACCTGCTGCTGTGGCACCGCGAGCTGTGGTGTATCGATCACGGCGCTTCCCTCTACTTCCACCACAACTGGCAGTCGAGCACCCCCGAGCGGTTTGCGGCGCAGCGTTACGACACCGGCGACCACATCCTTGCCGAGGTGGCCGATGGCGGACAAGTCGAGGCACACCGCGCACTTTCGGGCAGAATCACCGAAGCACTGCTTCAGCAGGTTCTCGATTTGGTACCCGACGAGTGGCTGGAACCTGCCCCGGGGCACGACCAGCCGTCCGAGGTTCGCGGGCTCTACCTCGATTTCTTGAAAGCCCGGCTCGAGAGCCCGGGGAGGTGGCTGCCGCAATGACCGATCCACCCCGGGTGAGCTTCGAGTACTTCGTCGTTCGGTGCGTGCCTCGAGTCGACCGCGAGGAGTTCGTCAACGTCGGCGTGGTCCTCTACAGCCAGGAGCCCAGATTCCTCGAAGCCGCCTGCCGGGTCGATCCCGAACGCCTAAAGGCGCTGGCTCCCGAGCTGGACCTGGACGATGTCGACGCCTACCTGAAGACCATAGGAGCGATCTGCCGCGGCGATCGGGCGGCCGGGCCCGCCGCGCAGCTGGGCCCCCGCCGGCGGTTCGAGTGGCTTTCCGCTCCCCGCAGCACGGTGGTTCAGGCGGGCCCGGTACACTCCGGCCTGACGCGGGACCCTGCGGCCGAGCTCCGGCATCTGCTCGAGGCGCTGGTGCTCTAAGCCTCTAGACCAGGCTCACCGCCGGGCTCCCATCGGCGCCGACCTCGATCACGCCGATCTGGCGGGCGGTGAAGCCGGTCTCATGGATCAGCTCCAGCGCGCGCTCGGCCTTGCCGGCCACCACCACCGCCACCACCCCGATGCCCATGTTGAAGGTACGGAACATCTCGTCCTCGGGCACGCCCTCCGACTGGATCAGCCGGAAGATCGCCGGCACCTCCCAGGTGGAGCGGTCGATGATCGCGTGGCTGCCCGGCGGAATGATCCGGGAGAGGTTGTGAGCGAGCCCGCCGCCGGTGATGTGGGCGAAGCCCCGGGCCAGGTTCTCCGACTGCACCGCCGCCACCGCCGGCCAGTAGATGTAGGTGGGCCGCAACAGCTCCTCGGCCAGGGTGCAGCCGAGCTCGGGCGGGGTGTCCTCGAGGCTGATCACGCCATCCCGCATCACCCTGCGCACCAACGAAAAGCCGTTGGAGTGCAGGCCGGAGGAGTCGATTCCGATCACGATGTCGCCGGGGATCATCGAGGCGCCGGTCAGCAGTTTGCCCTCGTCTACCGCCCCGACACAGAAGCCGGCCAGGTCGTAGCTGTCTGCGACCATGTGGCCGGGGTGTTCGGCGATCTCCCCGCCCAGCAGGGCACACCCGGCCAGCAGGCACCCCTCTACGACACCCGAAACGATCTCGTCGATGGTCTCCGGCACCACCTTGCCGGTGACGATGTAGTCGAGGAAGAACAACGGCTCGGCCCCCTGCACCGCCACATCGTTGGCCGACATGGCGACGAGATCGATCCCGACAGTGTGGTGGATCCCCAGCTGCTGGGCGATCATGACCTTGGTGCCGACGCCGTCGGTCGATGCCACCAGCATCGGCCCGGTCTTGCGGAACTTGGAGCGGCCCAGGGAGAAGAGCCCGGCGAAGCCGCCGATCCCCCCTACGACCTCGGCCCGATGGGTGGAGCGCAGCCGGTCCTTGAACAACTCGACCGCCCGCTCACCGGCCTCGATATCAACCCCGGCCTCGGCGTAGGACTTGGGTACGCCGGGGGTCAAATCTTTTCTTCGAGCATGTTCTTCGTCACCTTCACCTCATCGGGGACCGGGATGGGGTAGTCGTGCGAAAAACATGCGGTGCAGAGCTTGTTGGCCGGAACCTCGGTGGCCTCGATCATCGCATCCAGGGAGAGGTAGGCGAGCGAGTCTGCCTCGATGTGTTCGCAGATCTCCTCCACGGAGTAGTTCCCGCCGATCAGCTCGTCCCGGTTGGCGGTGTCGATGCCGTAGAAGCACGGCCACTTGACCGGGGGCGACGCGATCCGCATATGAACCTGTATGGCTCCGGCGTTACGCAGGAGCCTGACAATCTGGCGGGTGGTGTTCCCGCGGACTATAGAGTCGTCGACGACCACCAGCCGCTTGCCCTCGATCAGGTGTGCGATGGGGTTCAGCTTGGCGCCTATGCCCCGGTTGCGGGTGGCCTGGGTCGGCTGGATGAAGGTCCGTCCCACGTAGGAGTTCTTTACGAAGGCATCGACATAGGGCAGTCCCGACGCCTGGGAGTACCCGGCTGCCGCGCCGCGGCCGCTGTCGGGGACCGGGATCACCATGTCGGCGTCCACCGGCATCTCCAGCGCCAGCTTCATTCCCATCTGGTAGCGGGTCTTCTGAACGTTCTTGCCGTAGAGGATCGAGTCGGGACGAGCGAAGTACACGTACTCGAAGATGCACAGCGCCGGAGTGGCCTCAGCGTATCGGTGCGAGCGAACTCCGTTGGCATCGATAGCCACCAGCTCTCCCGGCTCGACCTCTCTCAGGAAGGTTGCGCCGATGGTGTCCAGAGCGGCGGTCTCGGAGGCAATGGCATACTGCCCGGGTGCGAGCGCTCCCAGCACCAGGGGCCGCAGGCCGTGCGGATCCCTGACGCCGAACACAGTTTTCTCGTCCATGATCACCAGGGTGAAAGCCCCCTGGAGCTTGGGAAGGGTGTCGAGTATGCCCTCCTCCACCGAGGGTTTTCCGCTGCGGACGATCATCTCGGCGATGAGGTCGGAGTCGGTCGTCACCTCCCGGGGCTGAGCATCGCCGTTGTGCAGGTCCCGGGCGAGCTGGAGCGTGTTGACCAGGTTCCCGTTGTGGCCCATGGCGGCGGACAGAGCACCCTCCTGCCGGTAGATCGGCTGGGCGTTCTCCCACTGGCTCGAGCCGGTGGTGGAGTAGCGCACATGGCCGATGGCGATGTCGCCGGTGAGGGAGTTCAGCGTGTTCTCCTTGAACGCCTGAGCCACCAGGCCCATCTCCTTGTATACAACGATCCTGCCGTTCTCGGCGACAGCGATCCCGGCGGATTCCTGGCCTCGGTGCTGGAGGGCCAGGAGGGCGTTATAGGTGATCTTGGACACCTCTTGACCGGGTGCGTAGATGCCCACCACCCCGCACGCTTCCTGCGGTTTGTCCGTGCGAGAACTCAAGTAACCTCCTTGAGTCCACCTTAGCTCATACGGGAAATTTCCTGACGGCTCCCGGCCGGGCACGACTGACCGCTAACAATCCAGCAGCGGCAGACACCGTCGGGCAACCTAAAGATCGATCAAGTACCCCTTGACGGGGAAGTCGGGGCCGTACTCGAAATCGATCGAGGGTTCGTGCCTGAAACCCATCGATTCGTACATCCTCTGTGCCGCCTGCATGAAGGGCGTCGTGTGGAGGCCGACCCGGCCGACGCCCTGCTTTCGAGCCCGCTCCAGACACTCCGTGACCAGAGCTTTCCCGATCCCTTTGCCCCGCTCCTCGGGATCGACACCCAACAAACGAATGGCGGACCAGTCTGCCGGCCAGCCGGGACCGTACTTGGCACCATCGGTATAGAGGGTGACGACGCCTATCAAACGGGCGTTCCTCTCGGCCACTATTAGGTCGGTTTCGTCCAATCGAGAGTGAACTTGCCGGGCGTCCTCCAGGAAGCTGCCGGCGAACTCAGGGGAAACCGACGACTCGAACTCCCGATATGCCCTCAACATCAGGGCGTCGACCTCCTTGAGGTCTTCGGACCTTCCGTCTCTGATATGAAGGTCGAATTCGGCGGGAGCGCCGGTCAATTTGTATCAGCCTCCTGGGAGCCCCAGCTCTGAGCCCTCGATGAGCGCCAGCATACAGATTCAGGCAGGGAGCCGCGGCTGCCGGCGGCCTAAGTCACCAAAATCGGAGGCTTGTCCCCACACTCCCCGCCGATCACTAGCACCTTAGGTTGAAACTCATCAGGTGCACTCGGGTCACGCTCTATTCTCCTAATTATTTGACGTTACAGCTCTTCTACCGTATGGTTTGACTCTATCGTCTAAATATCTAGACGATAGAAGCCGGTGCGGCTTTCGTGTAACGGAGAAGGAAGGGGAAAGCAATGCCCACAGTTTTGGAAACCGATATGGGTCTCTCGCTGCAGCGAGGTCTGCACAGGCTCTGGGTGGATCACGTCGTGTGGACTCGCCAGTACGTTGTATCGGCGATAGCCGGGGCTCCCGATGCCGAAGCTGCTGCGGGCCGCCTTCTCAAGAACCAGGAGGACATCGGCAACGCCATAGTCCCGTTCTACGGAGCCGAGGCAGGTGCCGCGGTCACCGGCCTGCTCAAAGAGCACATCATGATCGCCGTCGACCTCATCGACGCCGCGCTCAAGGACGACAAAGAGCGCTTCAACGACGCCGATCAGCGGTGGGATGCCAACGCCGCGGAGATTGCGGCACTGCTCAGCAGCGCCAATCCTTTCTGGCCGGAGAAGGACGTGCAGGATCTGCTCAGCCTGCATCTGGCGCTGACCCGCAGGGAGGCGGTCGCCCGGCTGGAGGGCAATTGGCAGGACGATGTCGCCGCTTTCGACGACATCCTCACCGAGATCCTCACCTTGTCGGACGTCCTCGCCGCCGGGATCATGAAGCAGTTCCCCGTCAAGTTCGAAAGGCAGACCGGTAACGGAACCGGCAATGGAACCGGCGCCGCCAATGGGAACGGCCACGGCGTAACGCAGGCCCCTGAAGCCAGGACCCTTACCCCGGAAGCGAGCCTGCTTCCGCCCCGAGCCATCCGGTGGAGGTAGCAGGGACCATGGCGCCCGGCATTAAGGTCGCCCAGGCCCGCGCAGAGTTGGGCCTGGGCGATTCCCTCCCCGGATTACGGG
>JBBDRH010000235.1:0-6633 GCA_040905645.1 Actinomycetota bacterium | reverse complement strand
TAGATCCATCCGCCTCACGGTTTTAGCTCTTGTAAGACTCATCCAAGAAAGGACTCCATATGCCCAAAGCAGTGGGAATCGACCTGGGAACCACTAACTCAGTTGTAAGTGTTTTGGAAGGTGGGGAGTCCGTCGTAATCCCCAACGCCGAGGGCCACCGCACCACGCCTTCGGTAGTCGCTTTCGCCAAGTCGGGCGAGATCCTGGTGGGCGAGGTAGCCAAGCGCCAGGCGATCACGAACCCGGAACGCACGGTCCGCTCGATAAAGCGCGAGATGGGAACCGGCTGGACTCTTAAGGTGGACAACAAGGCCTGGAAGCCCCAGGAGATCTCGGCTCAGATCCTCATGAAGCTCAAGAGGGACGCCGAGGCCTATCTGGGCGAGCGGGTCACCCAGGCTGTTGTCACCGTCCCCGCCTACTTCGGCGACGCCCAGCGACAGGCCACCAAAGAAGCCGGAGAGATCGCCGGCCTCGAGGTCCTGCGCCTGGTTGCCGAGCCCACCGCCGCCTCCCTGGCCTACGGGCTGGACAAAGAAGCCGAGCAAACCATTCTGGTCTTCGACCTCGGCGGAGGCACCTTCGACGTCTCGATCCTGGAGATTGCCGAGGGGGTCTTCGACGTCAAGGCCACCCACGGCGACACCCACCTCGGCGGTGACGACTGGGACCAGCGCATCGTCGATCAGATGCTGAAAGAGGTGAAGAACAACCACGGCGTCGACCTTTCCAAGGACCGGATGGCGCTTCAGCGCATGCAGGAGGCGGCTGAGAAGGCGAAGATCGAGCTTTCCCAGGCCAGCCAGTCGACCATCAACCTGCCGTTCCTGACGGCAACCCAGTCCGGCCCGATCCACCTCGAGATGACCCTCAGCCGCTCGCAGTTCGAGCAGTTGACCGAGGACCTTCTCGAGCGGGTCAAGGGCCCGTTCAACCTGGCGGTCAAGGACTGGGGCAAGCCCATTGCTCAGATCGACCACATCGTTCTGGTGGGTGGTTCGACCCGGATGCCGATGATCCAGGATCTGGTTAAGAAGCTCTCCGGCGGCAAGGACCCGCACAAGGGCGTCAACCCGGACGAGGTGGTCGCCGTCGGCGCAGCACTGCAGGCCGGAGTTCTCCGGGGTGAGGTGAAGGACATCCTTCTGCTGGACGTCACCCCGTTGACGATGGGAATCGAGACCCGCGGCGGCATCTTTACCAAGATGATCGAGCGCAACACCACGATCCCTACCCGAAAAAGCGAAGTGTTCTCCACCGCGGAGGACAACCAGCCTTCCGTCACGGTGAACGTGGTTCAGGGTGAGGGTCAGATGGTTCACTCGCCCGGTGTTCGCTCGCTGGGCCAGTTCGACCTGGTGGGCATCCCGGCAGCTCCTCGAGGTGTGCCTCAGGTCGAGGTCAGCTTTGACATCGACGCCAACGGCATCGTGCACGTCTCGGCCAAGGATCTCGGCACCAAGAAGGAGCAGGCCATGACCATCACCGGTGGCTCGGCCCTTCCGAAGGAGGAGGTCGCCCGGATGATGCGTGAGGCGGAGCAGTTCGCCAGCGAGGACCAGGCCCGTCGCGAGATGGCCGAGGCCCGCAACCAGGCCGACAACCTGCTCTACCAGACCGAGAAGACCCTCAAGGAGCACGGCGAGAAGCTGGCGGAGCAGGACCGCAAGAATATCGAGGACGCCCTCGAGGAGCTGAAGCAGGCCCTCACCGGCGAAGATCTCAACCGCATCAAGACGGCCTCCGAGAGCCTGAGCACGGCCTCTCACAAGCTGGCGGAACAGATCTACTCCTCTGCGAACACGGAATCCTCCGGCGGCGCCGGAACATCGGACGGCGGCTCAGAGGACGACGTGGTTGATGCCGAGATCGTAGAAGAAGGGGCTTCTTAAGGTGGGCTCTGACCAGGAGCAGCCTCCCATTAAGATCCCGATCCGCGACAAGCGCATCAGGCTCGACGAAGCGGACGAGGGCGGAGCAAGCGTCGTTGGCGCTGCTCCGCCCATGTCCGAGGCTCCTTCCGAGGACGATCAGGTAGCCGCCGCTCGCCGGCAGGCTGCCAGTCACCTCGACGACCTCCTCAGGCTCAAGGCGGAGTTCGACAACTATCGCAAGAGAACGCTCAAGGAACAGACCCGTCTGCTCGAGATGGCCGCGGGGGGCACGATCGCTCAGCTGCTGGGGGTCCTCGACCACTTCGACCTGGCAGTGGCTGCGGCCAACCAGACCCAGGACTACGCCAAGATGCTGAAGGGCGTCGAGATGGTGCACAGCGAGCTCAAGGACGTCCTGAGGGCGTCCGGCCTGGAGATCATCGACGCGGTGGGTAAGCCATTCGATCCCAACGTTCACGAGGCTGCGACCGAGGAGGAGGGTGACGGGACCGGAGTGATGGTGGTGGGTCAGGTACTGCGCAACGGATACAAGTTCAAGGACATGGTGCTCAGGCCGGCGATGGTCAAGGTCACCCAGGATGCGTCGGCAGCTCAGGAGGTCGGTGATGGCGAGGCAACGCGTTAACGTTGCTCGCTTGAGTCATTTGGAGAATAAGCAGTGAGTCAGAAAGATTGGATCGAGCACGATTATTATGCCGAGTTGGGCATACCTAAAACCGCGTCTCAATCCGAGATCAAAAAGGCTTATCGCAAGCTCGCCCAAAAGCACCACCCCGATGCCAACCAGGGCGATGCGAAGGCCGAGGAGCGCTTCAAGAGGATCTCGCAGGCCTACGACACGCTGTCGGACTCCAAGAAAAAGGAGGAGTACGACCGCATCAGGCAGATGGTCGCGGCCGGCGGATTCCGGGGCGACCCCCAGGGCTTCCGCGGTGGCGGTGGTGGCCAGAGGGTTCGAGTCGACTTCGGGGACATGTTCTCAGGCGGGGTTTTCGAGGACCTCTTCGGCGGCTCCTTCGGCGGCGGAGGCGGAGGCGGAGGTTTCCGGGTGCCTCAGAAGGGGACCGACCTGGAGACGGAGGCCACGCTGAGCTTCGAAGAAGCTCTCGACGGCACCCAGGTCGATCTGGTGATCAACGAGTTTGGGGGCCCCAAGAGGGTCAAGGCGCGCATTCCTGCGGGTGTAAGCGACGGCAGCCGGATCCGCCTTCCCGGAAAGGGCGAGATCGGGACGGGCGGAGGTCCGTACGGGGATCTTTACGTCCGGGTCAAGGTATCTCCGCACAAACTGTTCGGCAGGAAGAACAAGGACGTGACGCTCAGCCTGCCCATCAGTTTCGCGGAGGCGGCGCTGGGTGCTCAGGTAGACGTCCCGACACTCAACGGATCCCCGGTGAAGCTTAAGATCCCGGCCGGGACTCCCTCAGGGAAGACATTCAGGATCAAGGGCAAGGGAGGATCGGCGGCCACGAACAAGGGCGACCTCCTCGTGACCGTCCAGGTAGCGGTCCCTACCAAGTTGAGCCAGGAAGCCCGAGCTCTGGTCGAGCAGCTGGGCGAGGTCATAACCGAGTCACCCCGTGAAGCAATTGAAGGAGGGGGATCGTGAGCGACGCACGGGGGCGGCGCCCCAGCGAGCGGGGCGTTTACGTGATCAGCGTCGTGGCAGATCTGGCCGGAATGCATCCCCAAACGCTGCGGATGTACGAACGCAGGGGGCTGATCGAGCCGAAACGGACCTCGGGCAACAGCCGCCGGTACTCCGACCGGGATGTCCAGAGGCTTAGGCGAATCCACGAGCTCACTCACAAGCACGGTCTCAACCTCGAAGGGGTTCGCACCGTCATGAACCTGGAGGACCAGGTGGACCGGCTGCAGGAACGCCTGGCCAGGACCACCCGGGCGCTGGCGGAGTCCCAGCGTCAGCTCGAGCTGGAGCGCCGGCGGGCTGAGCAGCCTCGGGGAGTTCTGGTTCGGCTCAGCGACGTGGCCAGCATCTTTCAGGCCGGTCCGGCGAAAGGCTGGGCGGAGGCAGTTGACGCACAAATTTCAGAGAACAAGGTGATGTAACGGATGGACATGAACAAGCTGACTCTCAAGTCACAGGAGGCCCTCGCTGCCGCGAGCCGGCTCGCGACCGATAACAACCATCAGGCGATCGGCCCGGAACATCTCCTGAAGGCACTCGCGTCGGATCCGAGTGGAGTCGTCTTCGGGCTGGTGCAAAAGCTCGGGGTCACCCCGAGGATCCTCAACGACCGGGTCGACGAGGTGCTGTCCCGGATACCCAAGGTCTACAGCTCGGGAGCCCAGGCTCACCTCTCGCCGGAGCTCAGCCGGGTGCTGGAGCGCTCCTTTCAGGAGGCTGCCCAACTCAAGGACGACTACGTTTCGGCGGAGCACCTGTTGATGGCTCTGGTCGATTCCGCGCCGAGCCTGAAGCCCCTGTTCAAGGACCTGGGGGTTACCCGGGACGGCATCCTTTCAGCACTTGTCGAGGTCAGGGGCAACCAGCGGGTCAGCTCGCAGAACCCCGAGGAGACCTATCAGGCTCTGGAGAAGTTCGGACGGGATCTGACCGAGGCCGCCCGCAAGGGCAAGCTCGACCCGGTGATCGGGCGAGACGACGAGATCCGAAGGGTGATCCAGGTCCTTTCGCGCCGGACCAAGAACAACCCGGTGCTCATCGGTGAGCCGGGGGTGGGCAAGACCGCAATCGTTGAGGGCATCGCCAACCGGATTGTCGACGGGGATGTGCCGGAGGGCTTGAAGTCCAAGCGGATTATTGCACTGGATCTCGGCTCTATGGTCGCGGGAGCCAAGTACCGGGGCGAGTTCGAGGAGCGCTTGAAGGCGTTTCTCAAAGAGATCGCCGAAAGCGACGGCCAGATCATCACCTTCCTTGACGAGCTCCACACCGTGGTGGGGGCCGGCGCGGCGGAGGGGGCCGTCGACGCCGCCAACCTGATCAAGCCGATGCTGGCCCGCGGCGAGCTGCGGATGATCGGCGCCACCACTCTCGACGAGTACACCAAACACATCGAGAAGGATGCGGCGCTGGAGCGCCGCTTCCAGCCGGTGCTGGTCGGCCAGCCGACGGTTGACGACACCATCGCCATCCTCCGGGGGCTCAAGGAGCGCTACGAGGTCCACCACGGCGTCCGGATCCAGGACTCCGCGCTGGTTGCAGCCGCGGTCCTGTCGGACCGCTACGTCACCCAGCGCTTCCTTCCCGACAAGGCGATCGACCTGGTGGACGAGGCCGCCAGCCGGTTGCGGATCGAGATCGACTCGATGCCGGTCGAGATCGACGTCGTCGAGCGCCGGATCAAGCAGCTCGAGATCGAGCGCACCGCCTTGCGCAAGGAGAAGGACGCCGCCTCCAAGGCCCGGCGGGACAAGCTGGAGGAGGAGCTCGCACGCCTCAACGAGGAGTCTCTCGGGCTCAAGGCCCACTGGAACCTCGAGAAAGAAGCCATAGATAAGATCCGTCAGATCAAGGCGGACATCGACCAAACCCGGACTTTTGCGGAGCGGGCGGAGCGGGAGGGCGACCTCAACTCGGCCGCCGAGCTGCGCTACGGAAAGCTGGTCGAGCTGAACAGGTCCCTCGAGCAGGCAAATGCGGCTCTGGCCGAGCTGCAGTCGACCGGCACCATGCTCAAGGAGGAGGTGGACGAGCAGGACATTGCCGAGGTCGTCAGCAAGTGGGTGGGCATCCCGGTCTCCAAGCTGCTGGAGGGCGAGATCGAGAAGCTGATCCACATGGAGGAGGGCCTGCACGAGCGGGTCGTCGGCCAGGACGAGGCGGTTGCCGCGGTTGCCAACGCGATCCGGCGGAGCCGTTCCGGCCTGTCGGACCCCCTGAGGCCGATCGGCAGCTTCATCTTTCTGGGCCCCACCGGCGTCGGGAAGACCGAGCTCGCCCGGGCGCTGGCCGAGTTCCTCTTCGACGACCCGAGGGCGATGGTTCGCCTGGACATGAGCGAGTACATGGAGAAGCACTCGGTCTCGCGCCTGTACGGGGCTCCTCCGGGCTATGTCGGCTACGAGGAGGGCGGCCAGCTGACCGAGGCGGTCAGGCGGCGCCCCTACTCGGTGGTCCTGCTGGACGAGATCGAGAAGGCCCACCCGGACGTCTTCAACTCGCTCCTGCAGATCATGGACGACGGGCACATGACCGACGGCCAGGGCCGGAACGTCGACTTCCGCAACACGATCATCATCATGACCTCGAACGTCGGGAGCGACTGGATCCTCACGGAGTCCGACGACGAGCGGATGCGGGAAAAGGTGATGGAGGCGATCTCGGCAACCTTCAAGCCCGAGTTCATCAACCGTGTGGACGAGATCGTCGTATTCCACCGGCTGTCGATGGAGCACATCGCCCAGATCGTCAGGCTGCAGGTCAGGCACCTGGCGGACCGGCTCGCGGACAAGAACCTGTCACTCGAACTGAGCGAAGCCGCGCTGTCCTACCTGGCGGAGAAGGGGTACGATCCAGCCTTCGGGGCAAGGCCGATGCGCAGGCTGATAGCCAGGGAGCTGGCCGACAAGCTGGCGCTGGCACTGCTGCAGGGCTCCTACTCCGACGGCGACACGATAGAGGTGGATCTGGAGGACGGCATGCCGGTCTTCCGTAGGCGCGAGCCCACTCCCACTGAGCCTTTGGAGGAATCCGTAACCTAGTGCACCGTCTCAGAAATATCCTGGTATTCGAGCGCCCAGCCATCCCCGA
>JBBDRH010000234.1:0-6677 GCA_040905645.1 Actinomycetota bacterium | reverse complement strand
GGCGGGAGGCCGCGAGCAACGCGTTCACCTGGGCGAAGACGTAGGGAGGGAAGCGCCCGACGCGCCTGAAGTCGAATTTCGAGGGTTCCAGCATAAGGGCAGTGTATCCGCGCGGCCAACACTCCCGGTGGTTTGGCAGCCCCCGGCGGTGGGAAGAATGAGGCCATAGAAACACCAAATACATCAACCAAGAGAAGGAGAAACACAATGCCCGTTTATGAGGATGAGCCGGTTGTCGAGCGTCGCGTAGTGCGTGACACCGGCGATGACAACATGACCAGCTACGCCTTTGTGAAGTACGCCTTCATCCTGGCGATCACCATCGTGATCCTGTACTTCATCGCCAGAGTGCTTCTCCCGGCATTCGGCGGCTAGAACACTCCCAACACCACAACCAAATACGGGCGCTCCGAGAAATGGCGGAGCGCCCGTTTCATATTTCGCGCCGTCTGGTGAGATGGAACACTAGGAGTACAGCGCCGAGTACTTGCGTTTGATGTAGCTCACGAATGGTTCGGTGTCGATGCCCTCGGTCATCGGCTTTTCCGTTGCGGCGGCGATGACTTCCGCCGGGAGCCTGGAGGAGCCAAGTGCGTGAACCTCCCGGCGGAGCCAATCCAGCAGCGGCTGGAAATCTCCCTCCCTGAACTGCTGGTCCACCGCGTCGGCGCCGCCGAGGCTGGCCGTAGCCGCATCGAAGAGTGCCGCGGCGTAGACGGAGCCGATGAGATAGGTCGGGAAATACCCGAGGTAACCCAGACTCCAGTGGACGTCCTGCAGGACCCCGTCGGCATTGCTGCGGGGAGTGACCCCGAGATGACGCTCGTAAGAGTCGTTCCACGCTTCGGGAAGCTCGGCGGTGGTCAGATCTCCCCTACAGATGGCCAGCTCGAGCTCGAAGCGCACCGCGACGTGGAGCGGGTAGGTGACCTCGTCCGCCTGAACCCGTATCAGCGACGGCTCCACTCGATTGATGGCTTTGTATATGTTCTCCGGCGATTCGCTCCTCCATGGCCCCAGGACCGTCTGAGCTTTCGGCAGCTCACCCTCCCAGAACGCCAGGCTTCGTCCGACGTGGTTCTCCCAAAGCCGGGATTGAGACTCGTGCACCCCCAGCGAGACCGGCGCACCAATCGTGGTCTCCGCCCAGTCCTCCCTGAGCCCCAGTTGGTACTGGCCGTGTCCCATCTCGTGAAGGGTGGCCAGGATCGCCTCCTGAGGATCGTCGGTTCTGATCCGAGTGGTCACCCGCGCATCTCTCGGGCCCAGCCCGCAGGTGAAGGGGTGGGCGGACAGGTCGAGCCTCCCCGCCTCCATGTCGTAACCCATGCGCCCCAGCAGGTCCCTGCAGTAGCCGAGCACGGCATCGACATCGTAGATTCCCTCGGGAAGAGTCGGGATCCTGCCGTTGCGGGCCCGGGCCTCCCAGATCGTGGGAGCCAGTCCCTCGGTAACCGAGTCGAACATCGGCTGGAGCATCTCGGCGGTGGCGCCCCTCTCGAAAAGATCCAGGTGGGCGTCGTAGGGCTCCTTCTCGTAGCCGAGCGCCTCCGCCTGCTGCGCCTTGAGCTGGAACATCTTGCCGAGCAGCGGCTCGAAGATGGAGTAGTCGTCTTCGGTGCGAGCCTTCTGCCACGCCACCTGTGCGTGGGACGCGGTCTCGGCAAGCTCGCGTACCAGATGCGCCGGCAGCTTCACCGCCATGTCCCGATCCCGTTTGGCGAGGGCGACCATCGCAGCCTTGTCAGGGTCCAGATCCCGCTGCCCGAGCTCCTCGATCAGGTCCCCGTACTCGGAGTTGGTCACCTTCTCGTGCCCCATCGCAGCGAGTGTCCCGGTCTGCGCAGCACGACCGGGGGCTGCTTTGGGCGGCATCATGGTCTGCTCGTCCCAGCCCATGAGCTGGCCGATCTCGCCCAGGTGGACGAGCTCCTTCATGCGGGCGGCGAACTTCGCCCAGGTTTCGTCGTTCAAACTGCTCCTCCGACCGGTTGGTGCCCGTGCAGGGCCGCTATAAATGCCTGAGCCTGAGCGCGTTCGCCACCACGCTCACACTCGAGAACGCCATCGCGCCTGCGGCGATGGTAGGAGACAGCTTACCGAAGGCAGCGAGAGGAATCGCCGCGGTGTTGTAGGCGAATGCCCAGAAGAGGTTCTGGTGGATGACCCTGAGGGTCCGGCGGGCCAGCTTGAAGGCGGCGGGGATCTTCAGCGGATCGGCGCCGATCAGCGTGATGTCCGATGCCTCAATCGCCACATCGGCGCCGGTGCCCACCGCGATCCCGAGGTCGGCCTGGGTGAGGGCGGGGGCATCGTTGATTCCGTCGCCCACCATCGCCACCCTCTTGCCCGACTCCTGCATGTTGCGGACCTCCTTGACCTTGCCCTCAGGCAGCACGCCGGCGACCACGGTCTCGATTCCCAGCTCCGCAGCGATGGCCTTCGCCACGGCCTGGTTGTCGCCGGTGATCATTGCGACCTCCACGCCGAGGCCCTTGAGGGATGCTACTGCCTCGATGGACCCGCTCCTCAGCCTGTCGGATAGTGCGATCAGACCTTGCGCCCGGCCATCCCAGCCGACTGCCACGACGGTCTTACCCTGCTCCTGCAGCGCCCAGGATTGCTGCTTGAGCTCCTCGGAGCGCTCCAGTCCTCGCTCGGCGAGCAGGAGAGCCTTGCCCACCACCACCTGCGTCCCATCGACGACGCCGTGTACGCCGAAGCCGGTGGCCCCCTGGAATTCGGCCGTGCTCTTCAGCTCGAGGCCCCGATCGGTGGCGGCGGCGGCAATCGCCCTCCCGATGGGATGTTCCGAGGAGAGCTCAACCGAGGCCGCCTTCGTCAGGATCTCATCGGGGTCGTCACCGACTATCTCGGTAACCGTCATCTTCCCTTCGGTGAGGGTCCCGGTCTTGTCGAGCACGACTGCATCGACCTTGCCCGACCGCTCGAAGACCTCGCCGCCTCGGATGAGGATTCCCAGCTCCGCTCCCCTGCCGGTGCCGGCCATGATGGCGGTGGGGGTGGCCAGACCCATCGCACATGGACAGGCGATGATCAGCACGGCTATCGCCGGAACTATCGCCCGGCCGGCATCTCCGGTGATCTGGAGCCAGGCGAAAAACGTGACGGCCGCCACTGCAACGACCGTGGGGACGAAGATCCTCGCCACCCGGTCGGCAAGACGCTGAACGGGGGCCTTGGAGCCCTGCGCTTGCTTCACCAGTTCGATGATCTGCGCCAGCGCAGTGTCCGCCCCCACCCGGCGGGCCACCGCCTCGAGGCGGCCCTGCTGGTTCAGTGTGCCGCCGAACACCTCATCGCCGGGAACCTTGTCCACGGGGACCGACTCTCCGGTCAGCATGGACTCGTCGACCGAGCTGCTGCCCGAAGAGACCAGCGCGTCGACCGCTATCTTCTCTCCGGGCCTGACGACGAGGACATCGCCAATGACCACGCTTCCGACCGGCACCCTAACCTCCTCGCCGCCGAGCAGCACCGTGGCCTCTTTGGCGCCCAGCTCGGCAAGCTTGCGCAGAGCGTGGGAGGTGCGGCTCAAAGCCTTCGACTCGAAGAACTTGCCCAGCAGGATCAGGGTGATGATCGCTGCCGAGGTCTCGAAGTAGACCTCGTGATAGTTACCGGCCAGCAGTGAGTAGAGGCTGAAACCAAAGGCGCTCAGGCTGCCGATGGCTATCAGGGTGTCCATGTTGGCCTGCAGGTGGCGGGCCCTGCCGGCAGCGGAGACCAGGAACGGCCACCCTCCCCAGAACTGCACCGGGGCGCTCAGAACCAGACCCACCAGCGCCATGCGCTGATGGTCTGCCTCCCACCCCGCGGCCAGGCCGGGAAAAAAGTGCAGCAGAATCAGGGGAACGGTCAGCACGGATGAGATGAGAACCCTCAGGCGCCACCGGCGAGACTCGGCGCTGTGTTCGTCGACCCGGTCATCGGCGGCCGCGACCGGCTGCAGGCGATAGCCTGCTCGATGGACGGCGGACTCCAGGGCCCCCGGCGCAAGCGACGAATCTGCCTCGACTGCCACCTCTGCGGCGGCAAGGTTGACGTTGGCGCCCTTGACCCCGGGAACCTTCGTTATCGCTCGCTCCACCCGCGCGACACAGGAGGCGCACGTCATTCCATAAACGTGAAACCTCAGGCTCTCGTCGCCCTTTACCCGGGCCACCTGAGAGCCGGCCCGGGCATCCAGGTCAACCTCGGTCAGAGCGGCTTCTCGCCTATCTGAAGAACGTCCGCATGGCCGGCCTCGCGGCCGACTCCGTAGCCTTCGCCCTCGATGGCTGCGACTATCCCGGCCAGCTCCAGCTCCGCCTCGTTGTAGTTGATGGTGACGTCCTTGCGCTCCAGGCTCACCTTGACGGACTCGACGCCGCCCAGGGCCCCAACTGCTCCCTCGATCGCCGATATGCAGTGATTGCAGTGCACTTCCGGTACTTCCAGCACTTGTTCGGTCATCCCGTCCTCCTCATCTTCGTATACCCCCTGGGGGTATCTTACCATCGTAGATTCCTTATTCCTCGCTCAGGTGGCCACCAGCAGATCCAGCACGAACTGCGCTGCCAGCGCCGTCAACATGGCGATGTAGAGCAGCCCGGTGGCCGATTGCGTCGAGCGGTCCCGCACCGTCGCCCTGACCATCCCCATGAGGAATCCGGTTCCAGCCAGGAGCAGCAGCCAGGTCCACCAATAAGAACTCGCGGAGTACGTAAGTATTCCCCCCGGGACGGCGCCCCTCAGCAGAGCCGGCCTCGTCAGCACGCCGGCCACAGCCGACAGGCCGAGGATTGCGAAGATCACCCGGGTCTGCTCCTTCAGCGGCTCGATCGGAAGCCTGGCCTGATTCAGGTACCAGTGGCCCAGCGTCATGCCGTGGGTGACGCCTCCCAGCACCAGGCCCCCCGCAAGTGCGTGGGCGGCGCCGAAGGCGCAGCCGCCCTCGCAGGCCTGCCACCCGGCAGCGCCGATCAGGATCAGCCCGGAGGCGCTGCCCGCCGCCCCCGATATCCACTCCAGGAGCGGGCGCTGGGTGTAGACGGCCAGCAGAAAGAGCCCCCACAGGAGAGCGCAGAGTATTCCGAGAGCTTTCAGATTCCCCGGGAGAGCGAACGCGGTCAAGAACATCAGCGGCCACAACACCCAGGCGGTCGACCGGTAGTAGCCGCGGTTGACGATCTTGTATCGCAGGCTCGCCGCCCACATGAACACAAAAAGTCCCGCCAGGAGCTGGACCGCCGACAGGCCGAACGCGCCGCCCGGGCCGGTCAACGCGGAACCTGAACCAAGGCCGGGCCGAACGCGCCGCCGGGACCGGTCAACCCGGAACCTGAACCATCGCCTCGCCCGAACGCGTCGCCGGGACCGGTCAACGCGGGCCTTTCAGGTTGGCAAGGAAAGGGTGATCAGCGAAGCTCAGCGGGGTAAAGCGTTTTGGCCAGCTGACTCGGGATGAACTCGGTAGCGGTTGCCACGGTTCGGCGAATCGCTTCCAGGGTGGTGCGGTCCCCCTGCCAATAGTCGTTGATCACGGCCTCGGGCACGTGGTTCAGCATCGCGTCGAGTGCCAGCCCCACCATTATGAGATCGTCGAGCTTTCCGATCCCCGGGAGCCAATCCGGGACCAGGTCGACCGGCATGACGACGTAAGCCACCACGCCGGCAAAGATCACCTTGTTACGCCGGGGTACCCGGGGGTCCCTGGCCAGGCCGGCGGCGAGCCGTTTGATGTTGCGAAGGTCTGCCGGCAACCGTGACAAAAAGGGTTGGCCGCCGTTCCGCTTGATCAGATCACCCATATGCATCTCCTAGTCTACGGGGCTTCGACCTCGCCCAAAGCCAGATGTGCCGCCCCCACGACCCCTGCATCATTACCCAAAGCTGCCGAAACCAAAATCGGGGGCGCCACCTGGTCCTTGAATCGGGAGCCCAGCTGATCTCTGGCTGCCGACAGCAGCAGCTCCCCCTCCTCGGACACCCCGCCGCCGACGACTATCACCTCCGGGTCGAACGCCTTCGCCAGCCCGGCCAGCCCGACCCCCAAACGGGCACCCAGCTCGCTCAAGAGCTCCAGGGCAAACTCGTCTAGCACGTCTGCTGCAGCTCCCACCACGGCCCCGGTGATGTTCTCCACTACCCCTCCGGCGAGCCGCATCACCTCCGACTCCTCGTGCCCCGCGGCCCGTTCCCGCGCCAATCGTCCCAACGCACTACCCGACGCCCAGGCCTCGAGGCATCCGATGTTGCCGCAGGCACATCGAGGTCCATCCAGCGAAATCGGCACGTGGCCGAACTCTCCCGCAAAACCCCTGCTGCCTCGGTAGAGGCGGCCCCCTGCGATGATACCCCCGCCGATGCCGGTTCCTACCGCCACCATGAGCATGTCCATGGTCCCCTTGCCCGCTCCAAATCGATGCTCGGCCCACGCCGCGCAGTTCGCATCGTTCTCCACGAGGACCGGGATATCGAATCCGGCGCCGATCGTTCGCTCCAGATCTGCGTTGGTGAACGATAGGTTGGGAGCGAAGGCGATCCTGCCGGACGGGTGCTCGACCCAAGCCGCGATGGCGACGCCTATCGCCGAAACCGGCGAAGGCGAGGTCTCCAGCAGCTCCCTGATGACCTGCGGAACCTCATCCGAGCCGCTTTCGGGGTCCGTCGGC
>JBBDRH010000233.1:0-1138 GCA_040905645.1 Actinomycetota bacterium | reverse complement strand
CCGTCGACCCGGAAGGTCTCGGAAACTTCGCCCCGGACCCAGTAACCGGGAGGAAACACCGACAGGGTGGACACATGGTGAACCGGCTTCAGAACCCCCCGGCTGGCCAGCCGCAGGATCTCTTCGGTTCCTCCGACGTTCGCTGCCTTGAGCATCGAGTAGGGGTATATGAAGTTGACCCAGGCACCGTTGTGCAGGATGAGATCGACGGTGTGCTCCAAGATGTCGTACTGCTTATCGTCCAGCCCCAGACGGGGCCGGGCCAGATTGCCCAGGACGGGCACGATTCGAGAGCCCGGCTCGTCTTGCCACAGCCCGAAAGTTTCGAGCGATGACCTCAGCCGGGCTGCTGCCCTGTCGTGGTCGGGGGCCCGGATCAGGCAGTAAATTTCGGCCTCAGACTGGTCCAGAAGCTCCCGCAGCAGGTAGGCGCCCAAGAAGCCGCTGGCTCCCGTCAACAGGACCCGCCGAGGCGGGTGGGATCCGGACTTGAGCGACCTGGGTGGAGCGACGTCCTCGGTGAGCACCGCTTCGGCGGCCAGGTCGATCTCCGGCTCGGGGGCCAGCCGCGTAGCCATTGCGAGGTCGGCCGCGTGGGCCAGCCCGGCCACCGTCGGGTACTCGAAAAGCGCTCGCAGGGGCAGGTCGACCTCGAGCTCTGAGCGCACCCTCGCCACCAGCCGGGCCGCTTGGAGCGAGTGCCCACCCAGAGCAAAGAAGTTGTCGTGGACGCTCACCCGCTCCACTCCCAGCACCTCGCCCCAGATGCGCGCCAGCGCGATCTCCAGCTCGGTCGATGGGGCCACGAACTCCTGCGCCACCTCGGTGCGGCGTCCCAACGGGTCCGGAAGAGCCTTGCGGTCGACCTTGCCGCTCGGGCTGAGCGGGAACCGGTCCAGGACGATGAAGACCGAGGGGACCATGTAGCCGGGAAGCTTGGGATCGAGGAATGCGCGCAGCGCGGCCGGCTCAAGCTGCACCCCCGGGTCCGGCACGACATAAGCGGCCAGACTCTTCTCCGGCCCTTCCTCGCCAAAGGCGACCACCAGCGACCGCTCCACCCCTGGATAATTGCTCAGCGCGGACTCGATCTCCCCGGGCTCGATGCGGAAGCCTCTGATCTTGATCTGGTTGTCGA
>JBBDRH010000232.1:0-1139 GCA_040905645.1 Actinomycetota bacterium | reverse complement strand
GGGTTTCGGACGCTTCGAAGGACGGCCGGTGGCGATCCTCGGTCAGGAGAAGGGCTCCTCCACCGAAACCCGGCTCAAGCACAATTTTGGGATGGCGCGGCCGGAGGGTTACCGCAAGGCGGTGCGGATCATGGATATGGCCGACCGGTTCAACATCCCGCTGATCGCCTTCATCGACACCTCTGGTGCCTATCCCGGCATTGGTGCCGAGGAACGGGGTCAGGCCGAAGCTATTGCCCGTTCCACCGAGAAATGCCTGGAGCTCGGCATCCCGAACCTCGCCGTGATCATCGGCGAGGGCGGCTCCGGCGGTGCCATCGCCATCGCCACCGCCAACCGCGTGCTGATGCTCGAGAATGCCGTCTACTCCGTGATCTCGCCCGAAGCCGGCGCCTCGATCCTCTGGCGTGACGCCGCCCGGGCTCAGGATGCGGCGAACAGCATGAAGATCACCGCCTCCGACCTCCTCGGCTTTGGCGTCATCGACAATATTATCCCGGAACCCGCTGGCGGCGCCCATCGCCACCCGGCGCAGGTGATGGAGCGGACGGGCAGGGCCATCGGGCAGTTCCTTCGGGACTTTGAGGGCAAGACGCGATTAGAGCTTCGCGAGCACAGGCGGGAGAAATTCCTGGCGATCGGTAGCAAATTGAGTTGATCCCAAGGGCCCGGTTCAGGCAGAAGCACTGGTAACAAAGGCGCGAGGCGCAGCGTCTGGTTACCGTCCGGTAACTTCGACACCGGTAACTGAATGCACTCTGGCATGGCTTCCACTGGGCGGACCCTCGATTGACGACCTTTCTCCGTAGAGCGTTTGCACTGGGGTTCCTCATGGGCCTGGTGGCGGCACTGGGCGCTTGCAGCGGCATCAAGCCGGGCAATGCGCGGGCTCATATCCCCCTCAAGCAAGCCGTGGTGCAGCAGCTCACCAAGCTCGGATCGAGCCCGGGCGAGCCCATGGTGATCCGGATTTTTAAGGAAAGCTCCGAACTGGAAGTCTGGAAGCGCACGGCCTCCGGCGAGTACAAGTTCTTCAAGACCTACGAGATCTGCGCCTGGGCGGGCGAACTTGGACCGAAGTTCAGGGAGGGCGACCGCCAGTCGCCCGAGGGCTTCTATACGATCACGCCCGGACTGCT
>JBBDRH010000231.1:0-6733 GCA_040905645.1 Actinomycetota bacterium | reverse complement strand
CAAGGGCTGGAGAAGCTGGCCCTGGTCGAATGCGACCTCAAAGACAAGGAGCGCGAGGAGCGCCATCACGAGCCAGGTCCAGAGCGGAATGGGCGGGAACTCGGGGGCCAGGGAATCGTGCATAACTCCTCCTCTCACCGGATCGCGATCACTATATTAGACACTTTGTTGCCTTTGCTACTGGGCTCACCGCGCCGGACGTACGGCCGGTCGCGGCCGCTCAGCCAGGGCCTGATAGATGCCGATGTGCTCCGCCGCGCACGCCTCCCAGGTGAACCGGGCGGCGATTTCCGGCCCTGCCAACGCAAGCCGGCCGCGCAGCTCCGGGTCAGATACCAGGCGGACCAGCGCCTCGGAAAGCTGCTGTGCATCCCCGGGGGGGACCAGCAGCGCAGTCTCGCTGTTGAGATACTCGCGGAACACCTCGATGTCGGTCGTGATGACCGGCAGGCCGGCGGCCAGCGCCTCGAGCACGGCCAGCCCCCACCCCTCGTTCACCGAGGGGAACACGAAGGCGTCGGCGGCGTGGTACCAGCCCACGAGGTCCTCCTCGGACACGGTTCCGAGCAGGACGAAGTCGCTCCCCTCCTCCAGTCCGAGGTCCTTCGCCCGTTGGAGGGCGTGATCCCGGTAAGCGGAGTGATCCCGGAAGGAGTGCCCCCCGACCACGACGAGGATCGGGGGGTCGGCCAGCCTGGACCCGGCCAGGGCCAGGGCCTCGAAGAGCTCGAGGCTTCCCTTGCGCGGCTCGATGCCTCCGACCGTGAGCAGGGCAAATCGACGCGCCGCCCCTACCCTGCTGCGAAGCGCGCCGTCATCGAATAGGGCG
Organism: Actinomycetota bacterium; assembly: GCA_040905645.1. Taxonomy (GTDB): domain Bacteria; phylum Actinomycetota; class CADDZG01; order JAHWKV01; family JAHWKV01; genus JBBDRH01. The sequence continues at coordinate 5,904 of JBBDRH010000231.1, read as the reverse complement.
GGCCGCCTGAACCTCGCCGCGTCGACGCCATTGGTCACCACGGTGGAGTCGATCTGGTAACGCTCCCACAAGATGTTTCGCCAGTACCGGCTGACCACGAGCACGTGATCCGGCTCGAGGATCGAGCGGTGCTGGCAGTCGATCAGAGCCTGTGTCGAAAAGTCGTCGATGTGGTGGACGGTACGGACCACCTCAAGCCCGGGGTGGCTCTGGCGCAGCCGGCACGCCGCCCTGGCCGCGATGCAGTCCTGGGCATGGACGATGTCGAAGGATCCCGGGACTACCCCTTCAAGGTGCTCCGTGAGCACGTCCACACTGCGCATGACCTTCTCTTCCAGCGAGCCGGTGGACTCGGGAGCCTGGCAGATCGTGTAGGGCACAAAGGTCTCCCGAAGGAACCCCTCGTCCGGGTTTCCCAGGGCAAACACATGAACCGGCTGGCCCCGGCGCACAAGTGACTCGGCGAGGTGAAGCGTATGCACCGCCCCCCCTCTGGGCCGAGTCGAGAATGTGACCATCGCCACCCGAGGTTGCATCAGTTGGATCGCAGAGCAATCCAGCATGCCTGGGCGGGCATTTCCCCAGGATTGGCCCAGCGGTGCAAACGGTCGGTTCGGAAATGAATTGCGTCCCCGCTGCCGACCACGTACACCTCGCCGTCGATCTCGAACGTGAGGACACCGCTCAGTATGAGGACAAGCTCCTCGCCGGGATGCTCCATCGGTTTGGGCCCACTCATTGCCCCCGGTTCGACGGTGGCGATCGCACCCGCCAGGAAGAAGAGTCCGTAGGGACCCGTGATGCCCCTGAGATCGAGGCCCTCCTTGGAGGTGAAGACCGGCCGCCGCTCCCCCGCGGGAGTGAACACTACGGGCTTGGCCTCTTCCTGCTCCTCCACGAAGTAAGCTACCGAACGATTAAGCGCCCCGGCGATCTTCATGAGGGTGGTGATGGTGGGAACCATCCCGTTGCGTTCGATCTTGTGGATGGTCGCCGCCGAGACACCCGAACGCTCCGCAAGTTGCTGGAGCGAGAGATCCTTCTGCCTTCGCAGCTGCCGGATCTTTGGTCCTATAGCAGTGATTACGTCGATTAGGTCCTGCATCCTCAACTCCAGCTTGCAAGCCTGTAACGGCCGAGTAGACTAGGCCTTGTAGTAGATACTCTGTGTAGAATAGTAGATTAATCTGCAACGCGGCAGTAGCCGGGGGGGGTCGGGCTTGACCTTGCGGATCGTTGTGGTCGGCGGCGGCGCGGCCGGTATCGGCGCCGCGGGATCCGCTCATCAGGTCGCCCCAGACGCAAAGGTCACTGTTTACACCGACTACGAAGATGTCGGCTACAGCCCCTGCGGGATTCCCTACGTACACGGCCGGGAGATCCCCAAGTTCGAGAACCTCTTCCTGCAGGGCAAGGCGTTCTACGAAGAGATGGGTCTCGACATCCACTACGAGACCGAGGTAACCGGGCTCGACCTGGCGAACGGGAAGCTCTCTGCGAAGGGCGAAGGCGACGTGCCTTACGACCGGCTGGTCGTCGCCACCGGCTTCAACTACGCCGATCCGGGCGTTCCCGGCACGGACCTCGAAGGCCTCTACTACGTGAAGAACATCCGGCGCGCCATGGAGTGGGACAAGATCCTGGACGAGGTGAAGGCCGCGGTGGTGGTGGAGGCATCGCCCCTGGGTCTGGAGATGGTGACGGCCCTCGCTCATCGCGGCATCGAGACCCACCTGGTCGACCCCCATCCCTGGGCGCTGGCGGAGGTGGGAGACCCCGACATCATGAAGCCGGTGATGGACTCCTGGACCGAGATGGGCGTGATCAGCCACTACAACACCAAGGTCGAGGCGTTCCTGGGCGAGGGCAAGGTCCGGGCGGTCAAAACCTCCGAGGGCGAGCTGCCCTGCGACCTCGTGGTGATCTGCACCCACAAGCGGCCCAACAACCGTCTGGCCCGAGAGGCGGGCCTCGACATCGGCTCGACCGGGGGGATAATCGTCGACCAGCGCATGGCCACCTCGAACCCCAACGTCTTCGCGGCCGGCGACTGTGTCGAGCTGCCTCACGGCGTCACCAAGGTTCCGATCCAGGGACTGTCGGGCAGCCACGCCTACGCGCAGGGAAAGGTCGCCGGGGCCAACGCCGCCGGGGGCGGCCGCATCTACCAACCGGTGTATGTCCCGTGGGGAATGGTGGCAGGCAAATGGATGATCGGAGGGGTGTCGTTTGGGGAGACCCTCGCCACGGCCCTCGGGATCCCATTCGTCATGGGGGTAGCTCAGGGCATCTCCCGCGCTCGCTACTACCCGGACATGAAGCCGGTCAAGGTGAAGCTGCTGGCGGAGCCCGGCAGCCTGAAGCTCATCGGTGCTCAGATGGTCGGCGGCGAGGGCATCAAGGAGCGAGCCGACTTCCTGGCGATGGCGGTGAAGACGGGCATCACCCTGGAGGACCTGGCCTGGATGGAGAACGTCTACTCACCTCCCATCGGCGCCCTTAACGAGCCGATAGCACTGGCCGCCCAGAACGGCCTGGCCTCGTTGAAAAAGTCCTGATGGCTTTTTTTGAGTGGGTCCGCTCCAACTCCGAGCGCTACCTGCTGGAGGCCGCCCAGCGGGAGATGGCCGCCAAGTATCTGGGCGCGGAACCCCCGGCGGTGAGGGAAAGCCTCCAGGAAATGTTCTGGCGGCGGCTCTTCGTTCCGATCTACCGTCGCATCCCATGGGGCGCCCGCCGGGCGATCATCACGGCCATGCCGGGCAGCCACCGACGCGAGTGGGGGAGCCGGGCTCCCCCTGAGCAGCAGAGTTCATCGACCACCAATTCGTAATCGTAAGAAAAGGGAGGTTGTCTATGGCAGATATCGTTGGCGAGCGGGTTCCCAAAGGGTCGGCAATCGTCGACTACGACGAGAAGGTCTTCCCCGACTACAACGCGGAGCCGGGGCAGAAGGCATACGTGTTCATGCACACCGTGCCCTTCGAAGGTTCGGTGGGCATCGTGAACATGCTCACGACCACCCGCCTCATACGAAAGGGCTTCGAGACCAGTCTGGTTCTTTTCGGCCCGGCTTCGCTCATGGTCTCGGCGACCCGCGGTTTCCCCAACGTGGGGGACGAGGCTTTCCCCGGCCACCTCAACTACAACGGTCAGCTTCAGACCATCATGAACGAGGGCGGCAAGGTCTACGCCTGCCGGTTCTCGGCTGCAGCTCTCTACGGCATGCGGGAGATCGACATGATGGAGGGGGTCATCCCCATTCACCCCCGCGACGTAGCCGACTCGGCGATCCAGGCCTGGAAGGAAGGCGCCTTTGTAATGAACACCTGGAACCTCTAGATCCCAGGCGACTTGGCGAGGACTTCGCCTGGTGGAGTTGGGTAACTCTTCAAAGCTGAAGCTGGAGGAAGCAGTTCGCCGGTGGCGCGCGGCGGAGCAGCGGCTGTATCCCGCCGTCGTGTCGTCACCGGAAGGATACGATCGATATTTGGTCCTGGTTCGGGCCGTGACGGACGAGCTAGGGTCGGTCCGGAGCACGGAGTCGCTCGTCGATGTTTATGTCGACGGGGTCGACCTCGCGGCCGCTGCGGCGCGCGGTCACATGTCGACCGAAGGTCTCGATCTGGACCTGGCCCTCGGAGCGGCCTTCTGCCTTCGGTACCGTGAGCTTGTCGCCGAGACCCGGCGCGAGGAGGTTCAGCGCAGGGTCGACGAGGCCGTAGATCGGGGCGAGGAGTGGGTGGTGATCAAGGAGGCCCCTCCCTGGCTGCAGAGCCCCTTCCCGCCCTGGCGCCGGCTGGAGATGCACCTTCCCGAGGGGAACGGCCTCCACACGTGGGTCGAGGAGAGTCTCGGCGACGAGGGTGTCGAGTACGGGGTGGAGGTCGTACCGCTCGACCCGCGGACGGGACAGTGGGTGTCCGGCGGGTCCGTCACGGACCGCCGGACCTTTTCCGATTACCGCGTCTGGCAGGACGAGGTGGAAGCGTTGAAAGCCCGTTACGATGGATCAGACCGCTTTGACAGGGCACGAGAAATGGGCGGATGATTCGTTTAGGATACAAACGTTTCCTAAAGTTGGCGCCTTGGATATGAAGACTTTGACTCATCGGTGAGCAGACAAGCTCGAGCGCAAATCTACCTCGGGGAGCCTGTATGGCCACAAATGGTGACGGCGGCGCGATAGCTGTCAAACCGGACCTCGGACGGCTTCTCGTCGAGCTCCAGCGGTACGGGGTCCAGGTCGAGGAGTCCATCGGGGCCCGAAGCGGCGGCGCCGGCCCCTCCGACGCCGGGATGATGTGGGTCGAGGGCATCCCGGTCACCTTCCCGTTCGCAGCCGAGTTCGTCGCCGCCTCTCCATTCGTTCTGCGCGAGGAGGAGGCGGGCTGGGGGCTCTATCGGGACGGGCAACGGCTGGGCGACGCCAAGGTCCCTCCGCGCCCGAGCTGCTACTCGCTCAACACCAGCGACGGAACCCCTTACTGGAAGATCGCCCTGCTCCACCTCGACTCGCTGGCCAGCACTGTCATCCAGACCTGCGTCTACTGGGACACCGTCGACCAGTGCCACTTCTGTGGGATCGAGCTGTCGCTCGAGGCGGGACGGACCATTCCGGTAAAGCGCCCGTGGCAGCTCGCGGAGGTGGCCAAAGCGGCCCGTGACATGGACGGCGCGGTCGACGTCACCCTAACCACCGGAACCACCAATGCTCCCGACAAAGGGGCGATCTACCTGGCCAAATGCGCCAAGGCGATCAAAGAGTCGAGCGGGCTTCCCGTGCAAGGCCAGTTCGAGCCCCCCGACGACCTGTCGGTGCTCGAGCAGGTGAAGGAGATGGGCGTGGACTCGGTCGGCATGCACGTCGAGTCCTTCGATCCCGAGGTCTTCGCCCGCGTCGCGCCCGGGAAGGCCAAGCGGGGTGTGGAAGCTTACTTCACCGCGTGGGAGAAGGCGGTTGAGGTCTTCGGCGAGGGGCAGGTCTCAACCTACGTGATCCTCGGCATGGGCGAGGATCCCAAGGTGACCGCCGATGGGTGCCGGCGAGCAGTCGAGATGGGCGTCTACCCCTTCGTCGTCCCGATCCGGCCGATTCCGGGCAGCATCATGGAGGACCTGCTTCCCCCGCCGCCGGCGTACGTGGAGTCGATGTACCGCCAGGTGGTGCCGCACCTCGTGGCCAACGGATTCACGTCGTCCAACGTCAAGGCCGGATGCGCTCGCTGCAACGCCTGCTCGGCGATGAGCGCATTTGAGCGTGAGGCCGATGGTTCCGCCCGTCGCAATCTCCCCCTTCTCCAGGTCCGCTGAGGCCCTCCCGTCCCACGGGAACGGGCTGCCGCTGACCTGCAGGATCATCTCCGGTCCCGAGGAGCTGGCCATCCACATGCAGATACGGGAGCAGATCTTCGTAACCGAGCAGAAGTTCTTCGAGGGAAGCGAGCGGGACGAGCATGACGACGATCCCTCCACCATCCACGTCCTGGGTCTGCACGGCTCCGTGGCCGGAGGGGCGGTGCGGCTTTACCCGCTGGAGGAGCCCGGCCGCTGGAAGGGTGACCGGCTCGCGGTCCTGCCCGATTTCCGCAAGCTGATGGGAGCCAAGCTGGTGCGGTTCGCGGTGCAGACCGCCGGTGAACGCGGTGGGGATCTCATGATCGCCCACGTCCAGCCTCAGAATGTGGTCTTCTTCAGGTATCTGGGCTGGCATCCCGAAGGGGATCTCGTGGAGTTCCACGGCCACCCTCACCAGATGATGGCGATCCCGCTTCCGCGGCCGAGGCCAGTTACGGCCTGAGTATTCAGATCGAGGAGCTCGGCCTCCTGCAGCCCCAATCGCACCCTCAGCCGGCCGGTGTCGTCGATGGTCCCGATCCGCTTGCAGGCCAGACCCCGCTCTCG
>JBBDRH010000230.1:0-6802 GCA_040905645.1 Actinomycetota bacterium | reverse complement strand
TTCCTTTCTAGGTTGTCGTATATGCCGCCCCCGGCGAGGACGCGGCAGGCTGCTGTGCAGTCCTGCCCGCTGTTGAAGTAGCCCGCCAGCCGGATCCCGGCCACGACCGCCTCGACGTCGGCATCGTCGAAGACCACCACCGGCGCCTTGCCTCCCAGCTCCAGGTGAACTCGCTTGAGCGTGCCCGCGGCGGCCCTCGCCACCTCCTTGCCGGTGGCCACATCGCCCGTGAGCGACACCATGTCGACCCCCGGATGCCTGACCAGTCCGGCGCCCACCGGCTCTCCGTCGCCCGTGATAACGTTCAGGACCCCGGCGGGCAGTATGTCCGACGCCAGCTCCGCCAGCCTCAGCGCGGTGAGCGGGGTCAGCTCCGACGGCTTCAGGACCACGGTGTTGCCCGCCGCCAGCGCGGGCCCGATTTTCCAGATCGCCATCATGAGCGGATAGTTCCAGGGAGCGATGGAGGCCACCACGCCGACGGGCTCCCGCCGGATCATGCTCGTATACCCCTGCAGGTACTCCCCCGCGGCCTTGCCCTCGAGCAGCCTTGCGGCGCCGGCAAAAAAACGCAGGTTGTCGACCGCGAACTCCATGTCGAAGCTGGACACCGAGCTGGGCTTGCCGACGTTCGCTGACTCGATCCGGGCCAGCTCCTCGCTGTCGTCCTCGATTGCCTGCGCCAGCTTGAGGAGCATCAGGCTCCGGTCCTTCGGAGTGGTGTCGATCCAGGTCTCCTCGTAGGCCTTCCGCGCGGCCTTCACCGCGAGATCGACATCTTCCTGACCCCCCTTGGGAACCTCGCCGATCGGCCGGCCAGTGGCCGGGTTCAAGATGGTCTCGGTCTCCCCCGAAAGCGCCGGCACCCACCGGCCCTCGACGTACATCTCCTTGTGCAGCGCAGCTGTGGCCATCTCTCCTCCTGACGAAGCCGGTTCGGATTCAGCTCTATATACCTACCGCATTGCCCCCTGCTTCTGGCTGGTGAGCCGCTGGGCGATGATGATCGGAATGGCGGTGATCGCAATCACCACTATCGCGACGACGTTGGTCACCGGGCGCTGCCTCGGGCGCACGAGGCTCCCGAAGATCCAGATGGGCAGGGTCTGCTGCTGACCGGCGGTGAAGGTGGTGACGATGATCTCGTCGAAGGACAGCGCGAAGGCGAGCATCCCGCCGGCGAGAAGGGCCGTCGCCAGGTTGGGGAGCACGACGTAACGGAAGGTCTGCAGCCCGGAGGCGCCCAGGTCCATCGACGCCTCGACCAGCGATCCCTGCATCCGCCGGAAGCGGGCCAGGACGTTGTTGTAAACCACCACCACGCAGAAAGTCGCATGCCCCACCACGATGCTCCAGGTCCCAAACCCGAGGTCCCCGAGCGAGATGGCGGAACGGATGGCGATGCCGGTGACGATGCCGGGCAACGCAATCGGCAGGAGCACCAGAAGGGAAAGAGCGTCCCTGCCGAAGAACTCTTTTCGGTACACCGCGGCGGCGAGCAAGCTTCCGAGGATCAGCGCGATGCCGGTGGAGGCCGCCGCCACCACCAGCGAGAGTCTCAGCGACGACCAGATTGCCGGGTTTCTCGTCGAGACCTGGAACCAGTCCAGCGTGAGGCCCGGCGGGGGGAACCGAAAGCTCGAGTCCTGCGTGGTGAAGGCGTAGAGGAGGATGATCGCCAGCGGGAAATAGAGGAAGACGATCACGCCTCCCGCCGCCAGCTTGAGCGCCAGCCCTCGCTTCATCACCGAGTGCCCTGACCACTAACGTTTGCGTGATTGGGGCGCGTGAGGTGGTGTCCACGCGAGGCCGCAGGGAGTCCCTCTAGCCGTGCGCTAAAGGGCGACCGACAACGTTGCAATGGCGCCGCCTCAGGCCGCCAAACACCCGAAGGATTGGTGGTCACGGCACTCACATAGCCTGGAAAGCGCCGGCCCGTTTGGCCGCAAACAGGTAGATGCCCATGATCAGCATCGGCACCACCGCAAACGCTGCCGCCAGTGGGAGGTTGCCCGCGGTCCCCTGGTGAAGGAAAACCGTTGCGCCGATGAAAAAGCTTGAGTTCCCGATGATCGTCGGGATGATGAAGTCACCCAGCGTCAGGGAAAAGGTGAAGATCGAGCCGGCCACCAGCCCCGGCAGCGCCAGCGGCAGCGTCACCCGCCGGAAGGTGACGGCGGGCTTGGCTCCCAGATCGCCCGAGGCGTCCAAGAAGGAGCCCGGAACCCGCTCCAGAGCGGCCTGCAGCGGCAGGATCATGAACGGGAGCCAGGTGTATACAAAAACCACCCACATGCCCAGGTAGGACTGGGAGAGGGAGGGTCCGCCGACCACCGGGGTGGAGAGGATCCAATCCAGGCCGCCGGTGAGCCCCAGCCGCTCGATTCCCCAGGCGGCCACCCCCTCTTTGGCGAGGATCAGCTTCCACGAGTAGACCCGGACCAGGTAGCTCGACCACAGGGGCATGAGAACGGCCAGGTAGAGAACCGTCTTCATCCGGGGCGACGCCACCCTCGCCATGAAGTAGGCGAGAGGGAAGGCGATGGCTGCGCAAGCCAAAGTAACGGCAGCCGCCATCGAGGTGGTGCGCAGGATGATGTCCATGTTCGCCCGGCTGAGCAGGGCCTGGTACGAAGAAAGGCTGAACTCGCGCACCACCGTGCCGGTGAACTCCTCGAGACGGTAGAAGCTCTGAATGAGCAGCGCCCCCAGGGAGCCGAGGTAGAACACGCCCAGCCACAACAGCCCCGGCGCAAGCAGCATTAGCAGCTTTAGGACTGGGTGACGAAAAAAAAAGGAGGACAGCCGGCGGGCGGGAGAGGTGACTCGGACGGCTTCTACCTCCATCACACCTCTCCCGCCCATCGGCCGCGTTGGTTACCGGCCGCCGATAACCGCTACGTAGTTGGTGGCCCACTGGCTGTACGGAACACACTCCTTGTCCCCGCCGGGGTCGAAGCAGTCCGCTTGCGGTGTCTTCCAGAAGGCGATCTGCTCGAAGTTATCGATGCCGTTGGTGCGGCAGCCGTCCGCGCCCAGCAGGGCGTTGTTCCGGCAGGCATCCGGAACGGCCGGGACCGACCCGAACCAGCTGGCCAGGTCTCCCTGAACCTTGGGGTTCAAGGACCACTCCATCCACTTGTAGGCGCAGTTGGGGTGCGGCGCGTTCACGTGCATCATGGTTGTGTCCGCCCACCCGGTTGCCCCCTCTTTGGGAAGCACGCTGGCAATCGGCTCGTTGTTGGTCTTCAGCAGGTTCACCTGGAACGGCCAGGTCGAGCTCGCGACGGCTCCCTCGTTGGTGAAGTCGTCCACCTGGATGAAGGCATCGTGCCAGTAGCGAGCCACCAGGCTGCGCTGCTGCCGGAGCAGATCGATCGCGGCCTTGAACTGGGTCTCGTCCAGGGCGTAGGGATCCTCGATGCCCAGCTCCGGCTTGTGCGTCTTCAGGTACAGCGCCGCATCGGCCACGTAGATCGGTCCGTCGTAGGCCTGAACCCGGCCCTTGTTCGACTGACCGTCGGGAAGCATCGTCTCCTCGAACACCACGTTCCAGCTGTCCGGAGCCTGCCCCTCGAATGTCTCGGTGTTGTACATCAGGACGTTCGATCCCCACTGGTAGGGCACGCCGTAGTGTTCTACCTCCCCGTCTCCGTCCTTGTCGACGGTGTGCCAGGAAGCATTCTGAAGCCGGTCGTCCACCGTGTCATAGCTTGGGATCAGGTCCAGATTGATCGGCTGGACCGCGCCGCTGGAGATCATCCTGAGACTTGAATCTCCGGAAGCGGTGACCAGGTCGAATCCCGACCCCTCCTGCATCAGGGACGCCATCTCGTCGGATGTGCCGGCGGTCTTGACGCTCACCATGCACTCGGTGTCCTCTTCGAACTGAGTCACCCAGTCGTAGTTCTCATCCGTGTCGCCACGCTCGATGTATCCGGCCCAGGCGATGATGCTGACCTCGCCTTCGCCGTCCCCGACCTCCTCCCTGGGCTCAACCACGGCGGCCGTCTCATCGCCGCCACCGCACGCAGCCGCCACCAGCAGCAGGACGCATGTAAGCGCTACTGCTCGCCACCGCCTCCGCCTCCTCATTCCCCCTCCTCCTTCGGGCTTCCCGCCCATTCGCGCCCCCGGCTCTCCTCTAGACCGGGCGGTTGTTCCTCCTATCCCACGCCAACCTCACTAACTCTCCTTTCACGTCGAGGGTCTCGGTCGAAGGGACCCCGCGGTTCTGTTCGATGACCACCAGCTGTCCGCCCGCATCCAGCGAGACGATGTAGCGCGTAGCCGAACCCAGGTAGACGACCTCCTCGATTCGGCCCGAGGCCACACAATCGGTGTCGCCGGCGACCTCGCCGGGAGCGAGGAGGCGAATCTTTTCGGGACGGATGCTGAACGGGGTCTCATCGCCGGCGATGGCCTGCGCCGAGCCGTCTGCGAGGATGTTCGAGACGCCCACGAACCCGGCGACAAAACGGGAAGCCGGGCGTTCGTACACCTCCGAGGGCGACCCGATCTGCTCGATGCGGCCCTCGTTCATGACCGCCAGGCGGTGGCTCATGGTCAGGGCCTCCTCCTGGTCGTGGGTCACGTAGACGAAGGTGAGCCCCACGCGGCGCTGGATGGCCTTCAGCTCGATCTGCATCTGCTGTCGCAGCTTGAGGTCCAGCGCTCCCAGGGGCTCATCCAGCAGCAGCACGCCGGGCTGGTTCACCAGCGCCCGTGCCAGGGCGACCCGCTGACGCTGACCTCCCGAGAGCTCGGTCGGCTTGCGCTTCTCGAACCCCTGGAGACGAACCATCCTGAGAGCCTCGGCCACTCGCTCGGCTCGCTCGCGCGCCGGCACCCTCTTGACCATCAAGCCGTACTCGACATTGGCCACCACCGTCATGTGCGGAAAGAGGGCGTAATCCTGGAAAACCGTGTTGACGTCCCGGTCGTAGGGTGGAAGATCCGTGACGTCCCGTCCCCGCAGGAACACCCGGCCCACGGTGGGAGATTCGAAGCCGGCGATCATCCTCAGGGCGGTCGTCTTGCCGGAGCCGGAGGGCCCCAGGAGCGAGAAGAACTCGCCCTGGACGATGCGCAGGTCCAGACCGTCTACGGCCCGCACGGCGCCGAAGTCTTTGCTGACGCCGCGCAGCTCAACGGCCGGCTCGGTTGTGGCGATGTCCAGCAATGACGTCTCCGCCATGGCGCTGGCATCCGCCAAGTTCAGTCTCCTTGTACAAGTGATCTGGTTGTCATAGTATACTCAAACAACTGATTTCGTTGTCAAACTGCACACACGACAGAGAAATCGATAGATCCTGGAAATCCGAAGCGCGAAAGGGAGGCCGCAATGGCTGACGAGAGCTCTCTCAAGCGGGCGGCGAGCGAGCACCTCTGGCTGCACTTCTCCCGACTGGCGACCGACGGCGGGTCCGAGCTGACCATGATCGAGCGGGGTGAGGGGGTTCATGTGTGGGACACCTCCGGGAGGCGCTACCTGGACGGGCTCGCCGGTCTGTTCACGGTCCAGGTCGGGCACGGCCGCAAAGAGCTCGGCGAGGCCGCGGCGAAACAGGCCTCAACCCTCGCCTACTACCCCATCTGGACCTACGCCCACCCCATGGCGGCGCTCCTTTCGGAGCGGATCGCCGCTCTTGCTCCCGGTGACCTGAACCGCGTCTTCCTGACCTCCGGTGGAAGCGAGGCGGTGGAGTCGGCGTGGAAGCTGGCCCGTCAGTATTTCCTGTTGATCGGCCAGCCGGACCGCAACAAAGTGATAGCCCGGAACCTCGCCTACCACGGCACCACGCTGGGGGCGCTCGCAATCACCGGTTTGGACGCTCTCAAGACGCCCTACCTTCCGCTCTTGAATGGCAAGACCCGGCATGTGGCCAACACGAACCGGCTGCACTGCAAGCTGTGCGCCGCTGCTCCGGCCTGCACCCTGGCCTGCGCCGATGAGATCGAACAGGCGATTGTGGCAGAAGGCGCTGAGACCGTGGCTGCGGTGTACCTCGAGCCGGTACAGAATGCCGGTGGATGCTTCACGGCTGCCGACGGCTACTTCGCCCGGGTACGGGAGATCTGCGACCGATACGGTGTCCTGCTGGTCTCGGACGAGGTCATCTGCGCCTTCGGAAGGCTTGGGGATTGGTTCGGCTCGGCCCGCCTCGGCTACCAGCCCGACATGATCACTTTCGCCAAAGGCGCCACCTCCGGGTATGCCCCGCTGGGAGGGGTGGTGGTGAGCGACCGGATCGCGGAACCCTTCCTATCGGGGACCACCTCATTCGTCCACGGCCTGACCTTCGGCGGACATCCGGTGTGTTGCGCCGTGGCCCTGGCCAACATCGACCTGATGGAGCGCGAGGATCTAAGCGGCCGGGTCAAGACTTTCGAGCACGACTTCAGGGGTCAGCTGGAAACCCTGCTGGACCTCCCCATCGTCTCCGAGGTCCGCGGCATGGGTTACTTCTACGGGATCGAGATGACCAAAGGCGGCGAAAATTTCACCGCCAAGGAGTGCGAGTGGCTGATCCGCCGGTTCCTCAGCCGGCGGCTTCTGGAGATGGGCCTGATCTGCCGGGCAGACGATCGTGGGGACCCGGTGATCCAGCTTTCGCCTCCCCTGATCGCCGGGCCCGCTGAGTTCGAACAGATGACCGACATAATCCGCCGTGCGCTCGAGGAGGCGTGGAAGAAGCTGGGCGACCGTTAGTGCCGCATCAGGCAATCTTCGGGGCGTTTGGCGGCGTGAGCCGCCCTCAGGCTTCGTTCTCGGCCCCAGCGTATGGTTCCAGCATGCGCC
>JBBDRH010000229.1:0-6809 GCA_040905645.1 Actinomycetota bacterium | reverse complement strand
CCGTAAAAGGCTCGAGGGGTTCTCCGGGAGTCCAACGACGCCGTGCTGTCAAAAAGTTGAAATCGATGAAAGCAATCCGAGCTCTGGCCGCTGTCGGGATGCTGCTGCCGGTGTGGGCGGCGGCCCCGGCCCAAGCGCAGTCCGGGGCCGGCACTCAGGCCGAGATCATCGACTTCGACTTCGCGCCCCGTGACTTGAAGGTGGCTCTCGGCACCAAGGTCACCTGGACGAACAAGGGAGCGAGGCCCCACACGGTGAGCGATCGGGGAGGGACCTTCGACTACGTCCTCGCTCCCGCCGGTACGGCAGACGTTACCTTCTCAGTGCCCGGCCGCTATTACTTCTTCTGCCGGATCAACCCCGGAAAGATGAACGGGACGATAGTCGTCGATCCGGGGCCGGAGCCGTCCAAGGTCAACCGTATCCAGGCCACCGACCCGGCTCGGACCGGCGATCAGCTGAGCTTCGATCCAGCCAGCCTGACGGTGCAGACGGGATCGACGATTGTGTTCGCCAACGTGGGAGGCAAGCCCCACACGCTCACTGCCGAGGACGGCTCCTTCGATGCCGGCGTGGTCACACCCGGGCCCGAGGGCGGGAAGTTCGCCGGCTCCAATGCAACGATTACGGTCGACAAACCGGGCACATTCCCCTTCCGGTGCGATGTCCATCCGGCGGTCATGAAGGGGGTTCTGACGGTCACCGGTGAGGCCCGGGAGGCGGCCGGCGGGGCCTCGGGGGCGGCCACGACCGCCGGGGTAGGGATCGAGGACTTTGCTTTCGACCCGTTGGAGACATCGGTCGCTCCCGGAGGTGTGGTCACCTGGACGAACAACGGTCAGGCCAATCACACCGCCACCTTCGACGACGTCCCGCTGGATACCGGGCCTGTGGAGCCGGCGGCGGATGCCGAGCTGAAGGCCCCCCTGCAGGCCGGAAGCTACAGCTACAAGTGCAGCATCCACCCGGCGAGGATGCAGGGGGTCCTGGTGGTGGTCGGCCAAAACGCGGCGAATCCGGCGGAGGCGGCCGCCGACAAACCTCCTCAGGCGGCCGGTGGCGGAACGGGTGGCCCGATCTCTGCGCTGGTGCTGGGCACGGGAGTCACCGGAGCGTTCTGCGCGGGGCTGGGCGGCGCCGGTTTCGGCGGCCGACGACGGGTCTCGCCGATCCCCGAACCGATCTCCAGGGAGGAGGAGGCCGAGGAGTCCTAGGCTGGTCCTATCTCCGGGCAGCAACGCCGGCGTAGAGCGCCACCGTCCTGTCGGCGGCCGACGCCCAGCTGAAATGCTCGATCACCCTCTGCCGGCCCGCTTCACCCAATGAGCGCGCCAGAGAAGGGTTTTCGATCAGACCGTTGATGTGCCCGGCCAGGTCGCGGGCAAACTTGGCGGGGTCCGCCGGTTCGCTGCTCGAGCCTGCGGTTTCGATGGGCACCAGGTATCCAGTTTTTCCATCGACCACTATCTCGGGGATTCCGCCGGTGTGGGTGGCCACCACCGCGGTCTCGCACGCCATCGCCTCCAGGTTCACCAGGCCGAAGGGTTCGTAGACCGACGGACATACAAAAACCTCTGCCCGGGTAAGGAGCTGAATCAGCTCGGGCCGGGGCAGCACCTCCTCGACCCAAAAGACTCCCGGGCGGGTTTGCTGCAGCATCGAAATCAGGTCCCTGAACTCCCGGGCGATATCGGGGGTGTCGGGCGCTGCGGCGCACAGAACCAGCTGAGCGCGCTCATCGAAGCTCTGCGCCGCCCTCAACAAGTGGACTATTCCTTTCTGACGGGAGATCCGTCCTATGAACAGCACGATGGGCCGGTTGCCCGCTACGCCGATCCGCTCCAGGACGCCGGTGCCGGAGTCGGGTTTGTAGACCTCCGAGTCGATCCCGTTATGGACCACATGTACACGGCCCGGGTCGATGGCGGGGTAGGAGGCGAGGACGTCGGAGCGCATCCGGCCCGAAACGGCGATGACCGCATCGGCGTTCTCCAGCGCCAGCTGCTCGCAGAAGCCCGAGAGGGCGTAGCCTCCGCCGAGCTGCTCGGACTTCCATCTCCGCATCGGCTCCAGGCTGTGGCTGGTGACCACGTGGGGGATCCCGTAGAGCAGCTTGGCCAGATGGCCGGCCAGGTTCGTGTACCAGGTGTTGCTGTGTACCAGGTCCGCGCCCTCCACCCCGGCGGCCATCGCCAGGTCCACCGACATGCTTTGCAGGGCTCCCAGGTGGGGGGCGCTGCCATCCAGCCGTTCCCAAGGGTTGTACTCCCGGGTGGCGAGATCGCCGGTCCGGGGAGCACCAAAACAGTGCACAGTGAGATCCACTCGTTTGGCCAGCTCCGCGGCCAGATGCTCGGCGTACACTCCCGCGCCCCCGTAGACTTCGGGCGGAAACTCCCGCGTCAAGAATGCGACCGTCATTCGGGCGGCCGGTGGCGCCGCTCCTCCGCGCCGCGCCACTACGGGGTTATCTGATGGTTCTTGCCGAGCACGACCACGCCGTTATCCGAAACCTTGAAGAGCTTCCGATCCCTCTCGAGATCCACGCCGATCTGAAAACCCGCCGGCACCTTCACGTTCTTGTCGATGATTGCGTTTTTCACCACGGCATTCCGGCCGATATCGACGTTGTCCATGAGGACCGACCCCTCCACCAGGGCGTTGGAGTGGACCCTTACCCGAGGCGAAAGTATCGAGCGCCTCACGGAGCCTCCCGAGACGATGGTCCCCGCGCTGACCAGGGAGTTCAGTGCCTGACCCCGCCGGTCGTCATCATCGAACACGAACTTGGCCGGCGCCAGAGGATGTTGCCAGGAGTAGGTGGGCCAATGTTCGTTGTAGAGGTTGAAGAACGGGTGCACCGAGACCAGGTCCATGTGCCCGTCGTAGAAGGAGTCAAGCGTCCCAACGTCTCGCCAGTAGGCCCTTTCCCTCTCGGTAGCACCCGGAACGATGTTCGAGTTGAAGTCGTAGACACACGCCCTGCCGGCCTCGACCATCAACGGGATGATGTCACCTCCCACGTCATGCTTGCTGTGCTCGTTTTCGGCATCGGCCTCGAGGGCCTCTACCAGCGCATCGGCGGTGAAGACATAGTTGCCCATCGAGGCAAAAACCTTGTCGGGTGCGTGCTTCAGCCCCACCGCATCGGTCGGTTTTTCGACGAACCGGTCGATGCTGATCCCGTCGCCCACCTCGATGACCCCAAACGCCGCAGCCTCGCTGATGGGCACGTGGATGCCTGCGACCGTGACCGAAGCGCCCGATTGGATGTGCTGGTCGAGCATCTGGCTGGGATCCATCTTGTAGATGTGGTCGGCGCCGAACACATAAATGTAGTCGGGGCTTTCGTCCCGGATGAGATTGAAGTTCTGGAAGATTGCGTCCGCCGAGCCCAAGAACCATCGCGGCCCCCGCCGCATCTGGGCCGGGACCGAGGTTACGTAGCCGCCCAGAAGCTGAGAAAGCCTCCATGTCCTGGCGATGTGGCGGTCCAGGCTGTGGCTCTTGTACTGGGTCAGAACCGCAATCTTGCGATTCCCGCCGTTGACCAGATTGGAGAGGGCGAAGTCGATCAGCCGGTAGTTACCGGCAAAGGGGACCGCGGGCTTGGCGCGGTCGGCGGTAAGAGGCGCCAGGCGTTTGCCTTCGCCGCCGGCGAGGACTATCGCAAAGACGTTGTCCGGCCGGTTGAACGGGGTGAACATGGGGCCAAGTATCCTACGATCGTGCTGCGCCGGGGGCGCTGCGCATCCTCCTTCCGACATGCCCGGGCAGGCGGCCGATGCGCCGAACCCCCCTCAACAGGATCAGCTTGCTCCTCGTTCGAACAATCAACGGTGCCTGGCTCCCGGCACAGACCAGGTTGCGCTTCCATCGCCATAAAAATGCCCGCGGCGGGGGTTCGTCATCGATCTCCTCGAACGCACGCATCAGGGCCTGCGCGTAGCGCCTGGCGTTGGGCCGCCGGCCGGGGCTGTACTGCCAGGGCTCCAGAATGATGACCGGGTTGGTGTCGATCTCCCAGGTCTGTATGCCGGTTGCGCCGACTCCGTAGTCGATGCGGCCGTACTCTGCGCCGGCGGCCTGAAAGAGCCTGAGCAGCTGCACCCTGTGGGGATTATCCCGGAGATACCGATGCTCCTCCTCCACCTTGGAGGGATCGAGAAGATCCGGGCGCTTCTGCATCCAGTAACGGCTGAAAACGAGGTGCACCGGGACGATCTCCTGGCCAATCCGAAATGCGGAGTACTTGCGGAACATGCCCGAGTCATCGGAGGTGTCCTCGAACTCAACCACGAGGACGTTCTCCAGGCGGACCCTCTTGAGGTGAGCGATCGCAGCCTCCAGCTCATCCTCGTTGCGGAGCCGCGGGGTCATCGTGCCCCGGTGCCCTTTCTCGCTGCGCAGGAAGGCCGGAAAGCGGGTCTCGGTTGCGGCGACCAGCCGGCGAACGGCGAAGGAGTTGATGCCCTCGTGATGCAGCTTCTCCAGCAGGTCAAACCTGGTCAGGGTTCGTTTGGGCTCATTCAGGATCATCCGAGGAGGCCGTTCGGAGGCAAGCTCCTTGTAGAGACCGGCTGCGAGCTCGAGCTCCTCACCCTCCAGGGAGTCGATGTCGGCGAAGATCACGGTGCCTTTGGGAAGCGGCATGAGCCGGCGCAGCTTGGAGTAGGGGACCACGACGATTCGCTTCTTCCATCCGGGTGCCCAGCTTTTTAGGAAGCGACCCATTCGTTGGGTGCCGGTGGAAGAAACCAGGTACAGAATCACAAAGGGACAGCCTAATATCACACCGGCAGGAATTGCCGTTAAGGTTTGGCCGTGACTGTGCCCGGAAGCTGGGAAGCCCATCTCGACCATGAGCTCGAACGTCTCGGGCGTGAGGGGTTGCTGCGCCGCCTGACGCCGGTGGAGCGGGGCGAGCCCCCCCTGGTGCTCCGCAAAGGGAAGAGCCTGATCAGCTTTGCCTCCAACGATTACCTGGGCCTGGCGTCACATCCCGCCCTGGCACAAGCGGCCGCCGGCGCGCTCCGCCGGGGATAGGGAGCGACCGCCTCCCGGCTGGTCTCGGGAGGAGACCCCGACTGTCACGCCCTGGAGGCCGGGCTGGCCCGGTTCAAGGGCACCGGGGGTGCGCTGATTTTTGGAAGCGGGTATCTGGCCAACATCGGAGTGATAGGAGCGATTGTGGGCCGGGGCGATGCGGTCTTCACCGATAGGCTCAATCACGCCAGCGTCCTCGACGGCTGCCGGATTTCCGGTGCTTCGATCCATCGCTACGCGCACTGCGACACGGCACAGCTCGAGGCGATGCTGGACGAGGCCGACCGCAGGGGGGAGCGGCGGAAGCTGATTGTGACCGAAACGGTCTTTGGAATGGACGGAGACCTGGCGCCGCTGGCGAGGATAGTCGAGCTCAAGCAGAGATACGGCGCCGCGCTCATGGTGGATGAGGCCCATGCGGGAGGGGTGTTCGGTCCCCACGGGGAGGGGTATGCCTACCAGGAAGGCCTCGCCTCATCGGTGGACCTTCATATGGGAACCTTCGGGAAAGCGTTCGGGGTGTACGGCGCCTACGTCGCAGCCAGCTCCAGATGGATAGCGTTCCTGGTGAACAAATGCAGGTCCTTCATCTATACGACCGCCCTGCCGCCCCCGGTCATCGGCGCCATCGGCGCGGCCCTGGAGCTGGTGAGCAGCGCCCACGAGCAGAGGCGGGCCATCAGGGCGATGGCGGAACGGTTCCGCGCGGGGCTTCAGAGCGGGGGTGCGCCCTATTCAAGCTCGACCACCCAGATAGTTCCCGTCTTGATCGGCGGCAGCGCCGATTCCCTGGAGGCAAGCAGGATGCTCGAGGAGAGGGGAGTGCTTGTGCCGGCCATGCGGCCTCCCACGGTGCCGGCCGGGAGAGCCTGCTTGAGGTTCTCGATCACGAGCGCGCACCGGCCCGATCACATCGATGGTGCTTTGGCGGCACTGGGGGAGGTTCTGCCGGCTTTCCTCTCGCGAACATGAACGACTTCAAGTCCGGCGTCGTCCGCCAGTTCAATCGGGGGTCCGCGACTTACGACGGCTACGCAGATGTCCAGACGGTGATGGCGAATCAGCTTCTGTGCAGCGTCGGCTCCCGTTCCAGGGCCGGGCAGTGCGGGAGTGTTCTCGAGCTGGGGTGTGGGACCGGCTACCTCACTGCCGGGCTGGCCGAAACCTTCCCGGCTGCGCAAATCATGGCGGTGGACCTTGCCCCGGAGATGGTGAAGGTGGCTCGCCGCAGGGTCTGCGCTCCCTCCGTGGAGTTCCTGGTGGCCGATGCCGAGGTGCACGACTGGGAGCCCGGCTCCTTCGACCTCATCGTCTCCAACGCCACCGTTCAGTGGTTCGAGTCGACCGAGAGCGCCATCCGCTCGCTGGCCGAAGCCCTCCGGCCGGGTGGTCTCATGCTCCACACGACCTTCGGTCCAAGCACCTTTCGGGAGCTCAACATGGTCCTGGACGACATCGAGGGTTCCCGGGCGCGGGGCCTGTCGCTCGCAGGTCCGGAACGATGGGAGGCCATCCTGAGAGCGGCAGGGCTGGCCGGTGTAGGCAGCAGTCAATCGCTGGTAACCCGTCATTATCCCGGCCTGATGTCGTTCCTCCAGGCCGTAAAAGGGAGCGGAGCCAGTTTCGAGCCCAACCGTGGTTCAGCTCCATGGCGCGGGTATCGGACGCTGAAGGAGGCGGTCAAGCGTTACGAGGAGCGTTTTTCGTCGCCCGAAGGCGTGAGGGTCACCTATGAGCTGGTCGAAGTCTTCGGAACTCGCAAC